>CAYNCW010000024.1:0-14392 GCA_964395635.1 uncultured Oscillospiraceae bacterium | reverse complement strand
GAGCTTGTGAAGATGGCAGTAGGTAAAGTTACCTTTGCAAAACAACTTACCCGCAAGAAGATTAATGTTGACAAAGCGGCGCTGGTTATTGGCGGCGGTATGTCCGGGCTATCTGCAGCTAAAGAAATCTCTGGTATGGGCTATCAGGTATACCTGGTGGAACGCAGCGATAAGCTGGGTGGCAAAGCTGTTAACCTCAATAACAACAGCAACGGTCGCCCCATGGCAGGATATGTGGAAAGTGTTATCCGTAGCGTACAGGAGGATCCCAGGATTACGGTTATGACCTCTTCCACCGTAGCAGATATCGACGGATATGTGGGTAACTTCAAGACTGTGGTGGAAACACCGGATGGTCAAAAGGAAATCACCCATGGTGTTGTCATTGTGGCTGTTGGTGTTCACGAAAAGGCTCCAACTAGATTCCTCTATGGCCAAAACGACAAGGTAATTACCCACCTGGCCCTGGAAGATAAGCTAAAAAACGCGGAAAAAGCGCTGGAAGGCGTGCGGGATGTGGTAATGATTCAGTGTGTGGATTCCAGAGACGAGGAGCATCCTTACTGCTCCAGAGTTTGCTGCAACCAGGCAATGAGAAACGCCATCTCTATTAAGGAACAGGATAGCGCCATCAACGTTACTGTGCTCTATAGAGAGATGCGTACCTATGGCACCAACGAAGCCATCTACAAAAAGGCCCGCAGCTTGGGCATCCAATTTGTCCGGTTTGAGGACAATGCCTATCCGGAAGTGAAGGTAGTGGATGGACGCTTGTGGACAACTGTGCAGGATCCATTACTGGGGGTAACCCTTGAGTATCCAGCAGACATTTTATCCCTGGCCAGTGCAATGCTGCCGGATGTGGATGAAAACACCCGGATTGCCCAGATGCTCAAGGTGCCACTGAATCAAGAAGGGTTCTTTATGGAAGCCCACGCCAAGCTTCGCCCTGTGGACTTTGCCACTGAAGGTGTGTATCTGGCAGGTCTTGTCCACAATCCCAAGAATGTGAAGGAATGCATGGTGCAAGGGAAAGCGGCGGCATCCAGAGCGGCCACCGTGGTATCCAAGGATCAGCTGGAAACAGAAGGAACCATCGCCAGTATCAACCAGGATCTGTGTATTGCCTGTGGTGCTTGCGAACAGGTTTGCGCTTACAAGGCAATCTCTGTTCAGGAGGTTACTTTTAGACGCCAGAAGGTGGAAAAAGCCGTTATCAACGACGTGCTCTGCAAAGGATGCGGAACCTGCTCTGCCACCTGTCGTTGTGGTGCTATCGATGTCAACGGTTTCTTGGATGCCCAGGTTATCAACGAGATAGAATACCTGCTGCGCGGGGCAATGGTATAGCAGTTCTCCATGTAAAAGGAGGTAGTCGATATGAGTCAGACACAGCTAGCAACCAGACCGGCCGATGCCCAAACAGCAGAGTGGACTCCGAAAATCGTTGCGTTTCTCTGCAACTGGTGCAGTTATGCCGGCGCAGATTTAGCGGGTACTGGAAGACAACAGTACCCGCCCAATGTAAGAGTTATCAGGGTTCCCTGTTCCGGAAGAATCAATCCGCTGTATATCATCAAGGCCCTGGTGGACGGGGCCGATGGGGTTATGGTTTCGGGATGTCATCCCGGCGACTGCCATTACCTTGCAGGCAATATGTATGCCCGCAGACGGTTTACAGTGCTGAAAAAGCTGCTGACAACCGCAGGGATTGATCCCAATCGGGTGCATTTTACCTGGGTATCGGCTTCAGAAGGGGCTCGCTTTGCTCAGGTAGTGCGGGATGTAACCTCCATGGTGGAAAGTCTGGGGCCGAACAAAACGGCTGGTGGGGGTGTTGAGGAATGAGCTTTAAGAGCCAAAATATTAAGATAAACCATGTATGCAAAAAGCTTCTCACCGACAGCACGGTGGAAACGGTAATTGGTTTCCGCCAGGGTGGAACCGAGGATCTGGCAATCCCCTACATCTTCTCGGATCCGGATGGTGCAGACAATCTGGTCTGGAACAATCGCTGTGTTCCAAACCTGGCCCAGTACCTGATGGGCAGAACAGGCAAGGTGGCTGTTGTAGCCAAGCCCTGTGATGTGCGTGCCATTGTCAGCTTGGTGTTGGAAAACCAGCTAAGCCGGGACAATATTCACATTGTCGGTGTACCCTGCGACGGCATGGTGGACAGCGAAGGCAATCCATTACATGGCTGTCTGGATTGTCGGGTGAATATGCCACCGGTGTACGATATCTGCATTGAGGACTCTGAAGTAGAGCCCAAAAAAGCTGTGGATAGCGCATTGGAGCAGAAACTAGAGGAAAGCCTGGAGCGGTTCCAAAACGAGATGGACAAATGCATCTTGTGTTTCTCCTGCCGCCAAGCCTGCTACGGGTGTTACTGCAAAACCTGCTTTATGGACAGAGGGGTTCCCAACTGGCAGCCTGCCAAACCCGACACAGGTGCAAAGATGCTGTACCACCTGGGTAGAGCAATGCATCTGGCTGGTCGGTGTGTGGAGTGTGGCGCCTGTGAAAACGCCTGTGCTTCCGGTGTGGATATCCGCTACTTAATCAAAGAAGTAAGCAATTTTGTGGATGAGATGTATGGCTATCGGACAGGGCTGGATTTAGAAGCCCAGCCGGTGATGCTCACCTACAACACAAACGACCGTGAGGTTGGCTTCTTAGGAGGTGACGCACATGGCGAATAGCGTCATAACCAGTGTCATAACCAAGGATACCATGAGAAAACTGCTGGACACACTTAGCCAAGAATACACTTTGGTAGGACCGGTGGATAACGGTAAGGTTGTGGAATTTAAAGAAGCAGCGGCAGCCGATATTCTCATGGATGATCGAATTTCTTATAAATCTTTGAAAGAATACTATTTCCCTCGAGTCGAAAAAATGATATCATTTACTGACGGGCAAGCAGTAGACAATACCGAGAACATCAAAGGTGTGGTTATCTTTGGCGCAAAACCCTGTGATACCGAAGCCCTTCGGGTTATGCGGGAGGTTTTTCTCACCGGACGGTATACAGATCCCTTCTTCCAAAAGCACTTTGACGCCAATGTTCTAATTGGTGTTGGGTGCCTGGAAGAAAAACCCGGATGTTTCTGTGCCGGATTGGGTCTGGACAAAGGCTTCTCTGATTTTTGTGATATCATGCTCACTGACACACAGGATGGGTACATAGTGGAGCACCTGTCTGAAAAGGGGAAGGCAGTACTTGCAAAGATTCCCGAAACACAGGACATTACCTGTGAAAATACCCGCACAGCCCAGCCCAACGGGGATACGGTTCTTGGTATTAGCGCCGAAGCAGACGATGCCAGTCTTTTTTCCTGTATAGATTGGAAAAAGGCTACAGAAATCTGCCAGGGATGCGGTATGTGCACCTATATCTGCCCCACCTGTCACTGCTTTGACTTTAAAGACGTTGCAGAGGATGGCTCTGTATCCAGGTATAAGTGCTGGGATAGCTGTATGTACCCCAAATTCACACTGCATGCATCCGGCCACAATCCCAGAGAGCAGCGGTTTGAAAGATACCGCCAGCGGGTATTGCACAAGTATGTGTATGTGAAAAAGAACTTTGGCTACACCGCATGTACCGGGTGTGGAAGATGCATCCGCAGCTGCCCGGTGGGCATGAACATCAAGGATGTGGTTCAAGAGATTATGGAGGTGCAGCCGTGAGTAACATTGTCAATCCATATCTGCCCATGAAGGCCCGGATAGACAAAATCATTCAGGAAACCTTTTCGCCGGAGCTGGACGTAAAAACCTATCGCCTAAAATTTGAAGACGGCCATGCCATGGAATTTCTGCCTGGCCAGTTTGTAGAGTTTTCGGTGCCCGGTATTGGGGAATCCCCCTTCGGATTTGCCTCGTCGCCGTTGGAGAAGGGGTATTTTGAAATCACCATCAAGCGTACAGGTAAGGTAACCGACATTATCCATTCCCTCCATGAAGGAGATTATGTCTGGATTCGGGGGCCTTTTGGCAATACCTTCCCACTGGAAAAGATGGAGGGCAACGATCTGCTGTTCATTGCAGGTGGACTTGGTCTTGCGCCACTGCGTCCATTTATCCTCTATACCTTGGACGACGCCAACAGAGCCAAATACGGCAAGGTTGACATGCTTTTAGCTGCCCGTACCAGCAAGGACCACTGCTTTGCATACGAGTATGACAGCTGGCGCGCCAAAGACAGAACCACTGTCTCCCAAACTATTGACTTTGCCGAACCAGACTGGAAAGGTTTGGTGGGTTTCCCACATAACCTAGTCAAAGAGATGAAGTTTGATTTCAGCAAGCTTTACGCTGTATTGTGCGGACCTCCAATTATGATCAAAGCTGTACAGGCGTCTCTTATGGAGATGGGTATGCCCATCGACCGGCTGTACACAACATTGGAAATGCGCATGACCTGCGGCGTTGGTAAATGCGGAAAATGCAACATCGGCAAACAATATGTATGCATCGACGGCCCTGTTTTCTGTATGGCAGAGCTGGCTTCCATGCCGGAAGAATATTAACCTTTTATTAAAAATTAAAATAAGGAAAGGTGATTGAAGATGGGATACAAAAGTGATATCGAAATAGCACAGGAAACAACTATGGAGCCTATTGAAAACATAGCTGCCAAAGCGGGTATCGATAAAAGTATGCTGGAGCTTTATGGCAACTATAAGGCAAAGGTAGACTACAACATACTGGAGACTATGAAAGATAAGCCGGATGGCAAATTGATCCTTGTCACTGCAATCACCCCCACTCCGGCTGGTGAAGGCAAAACCACCATTAGCGTTGGTTTGGCCGATGCCATTAATAAGCTGAACAAAAATATTATCCTGGCTCTTCGCGAACCCTCTTTGGGACCGGTCTTTGGTGTTAAAGGTGGTGCAGCAGGCGGCGGTTACGCCCAGGTTGTGCCTATGGAGGACATCAACCTTCACTTCACCGGCGATTTTCATGCTATCAGTGCTGCTAACAACCTGTTGGCCGCTATGCTGGATAACCATATCTTCCAAGGCAATGCATTGGAAATTGATACCCGCAAAATTACCTGGCGCCGCTGCGTAGATATGAATGACCGCCAGCTGCGGTATGTTGTAGACGGACTCAACGGTCGCCTCAATGGTGTTCCCCGTGAAGACGGCTATGATATCACGGTTGCTTCTGAGGTTATGGCGGTGCTTTGTCTCTCCAAAGACATTGATCACCTGAAAGAAAACCTGAAGAACATGATCGTTGGTTACACCAGAGACGACAAGCCAATTACCGCCGGTCAGCTCAACGCCCATGGTGCTATGGCTGCTCTGCTCAAGGATGCGCTCAAACCCAACCTGGTTCAGACTCTGGAGCACACCCCGTCCTTTGTACATGGCGGGCCTTTCGCCAACATCGCCCACGGCTGCAACTCCATTATGGCTACCCGTATGGCACTAAAGTTGGCTGATTATGTGGTAACCGAAGCAGGCTTTGGCGCAGATCTTGGCGCAGAGAAATTCTGCGATATCAAGTGCCGTATTGCTGGTATTAAGCCCAGTGCTTGTGTTATCGTTGCTACTGTACGTGCGCTGAAACACCACGGCGGCGTTGCTAAAGCAGATTACGGCAAAGAAAACCTTGTCGCTCTTGAAAAAGGTATCCCCAATCTGCTTAAGCACATTGAGAACATGAAGAATAACTTCGGCCTCAACTGCGTTGTTGCCATCAACAGACGCCCCGAGGACACCGATGCAGAAGTGGAACTGGTTCGCACCAAGTGCAAAGAGTACGGCGCCAATGTTGCTCTGGCTGATGTTTGGGCTAAGGGTGGCGAAGGTGGTATTGAGCTTGCTCAAGAAGTGCTGCGCATTGCCGACGAAGGACAATCCAACTTTAAGTTTACCTACAGTGATGATCTTTCTATCAAAGAAAAGATCGAAGCCATTGCCAAAAACGTCTATGGTGCTGACGGCGTAGACATTATGGGCCCAGCTGTTAAGCAAATTGCCCGCTTGGAAGCACTGGGCTTTGGCAAATTGCCTATCTGTATGGCAAAAACCCAGTACTCCCTGTCCGATGATCCAGCCAAGCTTGGCCGGCCTGAAGGATTCCGGATTACTGTGCGCAACATAAAAGTATCTGCTGGTGCAGGCTTTATTGTAGCCCTCACCGGTGAGATCATGACCATGCCTGGGCTGCCTCCTGTTCCCGCGGCTGAAAAGATTGACGTCGATAACACTGGTAAAATTTCTGGTTTGTTCTAATAGGTTGCGGCAAGCGCCCGTCCCCGCCTCAAGCAAGGGGCGGGCGCTTCAATATTCTAATTGGAGGTATAGCATGATACATAAAAGTTGTGTAGAATTTGTGGATTTAACCGCTTCTAAAGCGCCTGTGCCTGGCGGCGGCGGTGTATCCTCTATGGTTGGTGCACTTGGAATTGCTCTGGGTAGCATGGTGGGCAACCTGACGGTAGGTAAGAAAAAATATGCCGATGTACAGGATGACATCCAAGCCATTTTGGGTAAAGCCAAGGCTTTGCAGGATGAGCTGATGGATCTGGTTCTTAAGGATGCAGAGTCCTTCGAGCCTTTGGCCAAAGCCTACAGCTTGCCCAAAGAAACCCCAGAGGAAAAAGCCGAGAAGGACAAAATCATGGAAGCTGCACTGCGGGATGCCTGCATAGTGCCCATGACCATTATGGAAAAATGCTACGAGAGCATGAAGCTGCAAGAAGAGCTTGCAGCGAAGGGCACCAAAATCGCTCTTAGCGATGTGGGTGTTGGTGTTATGTTATTAAAATCCGCATTAATTGGTGCCAGCCTGAATATCTACATCAACGCTTCATTGATGAAAGATGGGGAATATGCAGCACAGCTAAGCAAAAAATGTGACGATCTGGTGCAAAGCGGTTCCCAACTGGCCGACAAGGTCTTTGAAAGCGTAATGAAGGAGATAAGGGGGTAAATAACTGTGGCTGAATTGTTAAAAGGTATGGCAGTTGCCGAGGGAATGAAGGAAGGCCTGATTAAGCGGGTCGAAGCATTAAAGGCAGCAGGGAAAACCCCTTGTCTGGGTATTGTGCGCATAGGTGCTCGTTCGGATGATCTCTCCTACGAAAAGGGCGCAATCAAGCGCTGCGCTTCGGTTGGTGTAGAGAGCAAGGTTTTTGAATTTCCAATGGATATCACCAATGAAGCGTTTATTGAAGAGTTTAAGAAAATCAATGCAGACCCGTCGGTTACCGGTTTGCTTGTGTTCCGTCCCATGCCCAAACACATTGATGAAGAGATGGTCAAAAAGCTAATCTCTCCGGCAAAGGACATGGACTGCATGTGCTCGGAAAATATTGCAAAGGTATTTGCAGGCGACGATACCGGCTACCCGCCCTGCACCCCAAGTGCAGTTATGGAAATGCTCAAGCACAACAATATTTCCCTAAAGGGCAAAAAGGTTGTGGTGGTAGGCAGAAGCATGGTGGTGGGCAAACCTTTGTCCATGCTGCTTTTGGGACAACATGCCACAATTACCATCTGCCATACCAGAACGCAGGATCTGCCGGGTGAATGCCGTAAAGCGGATATCGTAATTGCGGCTGCCGGTGTTGCCAAGATGTTAGATGCCTCTTTTGTATCTCCCGGAGCAATTGTTATTGATGTGGGAATCAATGTGGATGCAGAAGGCAAACTCTGCGGCGATGTTGATTTTGATTCGGTGGAGCCTGTTGCCGGAAAGATTACACCGGTACCCGGTGGAGTGGGTTCGGTAACTACTTCGGTTTTGGCTGACCATGTTATCCGGGCCTGTGAATGTTTATAATTTATGTGTGTGTAAGTATGTATAGGAGGTGCGATTATGAATATGTTTAGCCCAGCTGAAATTACCCAGAACTACTCGGAAACCGGTGTTGTAAAGGTGCAGCGGCCCCTTGACAAAATGTTTATTCTGGCGGTGCTCGCCGGGCTGATAATCGCATTTGGTGGGGCAGTAACCAACACAGCTGTTCACAGCGTCAGCGACGTTTCCACAGCAAGAATTATATGTGGCCTTTTGTTTCCCTTTGGTTTGGGAGCGGTAATGCTTACTGGATCAGAACTGTTTACCGGAAACTGTTTAATTAGCATTTCAGTATTAAACGGCCGGACAACAAATAGCATGATGGTTCGCAACTGGGTGGTTGTATATCTGGGCAATTTGGTCGGAGCGCTTCTGCTTGCGGCAGGATGTGCATTTTTTGGCCAGATGAACTACTCTGCAGGCGGTTTAGCAGTTTACACCATAAAGGTGGCTGTTGCCAAATGTGCGATATCATTCCCTGCCGGAATTGTTTTGGGCTTCTTCTGTAATGTGCTGGTTTGCATGGGTGTAATTTGTAGCCTTTCAGCCAAAGACACCATTGGCAGAATATTGGGGGCTTACATTCCGGTGGCCTTCTTTGTCATCTGTGGATTTGAGCACTGTATCGCCAACATGTACTACATACCAGCAGGATTGTTTGCTGCCCAGGTGCCCAAGTATGCCCAGCTTGTTGCGGAAGCGGGTATAGACACTTCGATGCTCACCTGGGGGAACTTTATCCTGGGCAACCTATTGCCGGTAACCATTGGTAATATACTGGGCGGCTTATCCATTGGTTTTACCATGTGGAAATGCCACCAACCACAGAAGCAGCTGCAAAAATCTGCTAACTAAAAGACTATTAAATTGTGTTTTTGAGGTTTATAGGGAACAAGCAGTTTGCACTGTGCTGCTGCTTGTTCCTACAATATATGGGAGGGATTATTGTGGGCTTGGTAGAAGAAAAAGCTGCTCTTAGAAAACAAATTCGCCAGCGTAGAAACGCATTCACTCAGGAAGAGGCCGCATATTCCAACAAAGCCATATGCAGCCAGGTCTTTCATCTACCGGAGTATATTGCTTGTAAAAATTTTTTCTGTTTTGTAAGCACCCCGGATGAAATTGATACAACTTCTATTTTAAAACATGCCCTGGCAGCCGGAAAGCGCGTGATGGTGCCGCGTTGTGTGGGCAATGGCATTATGGAGATTTACGCGATAAAAGGGTTTGACGACCTGGAGTCCGGCGCATTTGGCATATTAGAGCCAAAAGAGGGGTGCCTTCGAGTTTTGCCCACAGAGATCGATTTTGCTATAATCCCCTGTATCTCCTGCACCAGACATGGGGAACGACTGGGACAGGGTGGAGGATATTACGATAGATACATGGTGAATCGCACCTTTTTGGCAGCGGCGGTATGCAGAAACAAGCTGTTGTGCGATGAAATTCCCACAGGACAATACGATCTGCCAGTGGATATGGTGATAACCGAAACAAATGTATTTAAGATGAGATAATAGAAATATAAACCGTTTCTAGCTTGACTTTTTGATAAAAATAGTATATAAATACTGTATATATACATCTTTAAAAACTGAATAGAATTTACATTGTTGGTTGCCAAAAAGGCATGAAAAAGGGAATGCGGTTAGAATCCGCAACAGCACAACTCTACTGTAAGAGCTACGAAACACAATTTTGCCACTGGACAATATCTGGGAAGGCTGTGGAGTAGGATTGAAGCTTTAAGTCAGGATATCTGCCAACTATGTGATACTGATCCTTTGGTGTTGAAAGGATTGGTTTTTTGCATGCTTTTTAAAAAAGATAACCCCAACAAAACGGCTTTGTGAAACGAGGTGAGGGTGTATGAAAAACTGTTTTTTTGGTTTTCATCCGGTAATTAACTTTTCCTATTTTGCACTGGTTATAACCATCAGCATGTTGTGTATGCAACCCATTATGCTAGCAATATCCTTACTATCATCGGTTACCTATGCCATATATCTAGGGGGAAAACAGGCGTGGCTGTTCCAGTTGCGGTATATGCTGCCCATGTTGGTGCTGGTTATGATTATCAACCCTTTGTTTTCACAGGCGGGGTCCACAGTTCTATTCACCTTGGGGAATACCTCCATTACAATGGAGGCGATTGTGTATGGTGGAGCAGCAAGTATCATGCTCATATCGGTGCTATTGTGGTTTTCTTGCTACAACAGAATCATCACTTCAGATAAATGTCTCTATTTATTTGGCAAAACCATTCCAGCAATCTCGCTGATTTTATCTATGGTATTTCGTTTTGTGCCCCGATACAATGCACAGCTGAAAAAAATTACCTATGCCCAAAAATGTATTGGTCGAGATGTTCACACCGGTAGTATTCGGCAAAGAGTCGGCAATGCGGTGGCAATCCTTTCGGTGATGACAAGCTGGGCCTTGGAGGATTCAATAACAACGGCGGACTCTATGCGCGCAAGGGGTTATGGATTACCCAGCAGAAGCAGCTATAGCATCTATAGATTTGCTCTCCGGGATAAGGTAGTGCTTAGTATATTGATGGTATGTGGCTTTTCAGTTGTATGGGGAATGATTTTTTCACTGCAAGTTCAGTATTATCCCACCCTGGAATTTGGCGTGTTTACGCCTTTACATGGGCTGCTATACACTACATATGGCATACTGTGCTTGTTGCCGGTGGCAATTGATGTCTGGGAGGATGCCAAATGGAAACGTTTGCAATCAATGGCTTAACCTTTACCTATCCAGGGCGGGAGACACCTGCGCTGCAGGATATTGTGTTAACTGTTACCTCAGGTGAGTTTGTAACCATCTGCGGTAAATCCGGTTGTGGAAAAACAACTCTGCTCAAACAGCTCAAACCTGCGATAACCCCTCATGGAAAACGATTGGGTAGTATTCAGTTTGGCGGTGAGCCCATAGAGCAGTTATCCCTTAGAGATCAAGCTGCCCAAATTGGCTATGTTATGCAAAACCCAGAAAACCAGGTTGTGGTGGACAAGGTTTGGCATGAACTTGCTTTTGGGCTAGAAAGCCTTGGTCTGCCACCTCAGCTTGTGCGGCTGCGTGTTGCAGAAATGGCAAGCTTTTTTGGAATACAGGAGTGGTTTGAAAAGTCGGTGGATCAACTATCCGGGGGACAAAAGCAGCTGCTGAATCTAGCGGCTGTTATGGCTATGCAGCCCTCGGTGCTAATATTGGATGAGCCAACCAGCCAGCTAGATCCCATTGCGGCTTCGGATTTTCTGGAAGCAGTGCGCAAAATTAACCGTGAGCTGGGGGTTACCATTTTGATAACCGAGCATCGATTGGATGAAGTGCTGCCTATGTCCACCCGTGTGGTAGTGATGGACAAAGGCCGCATTTTGCTCAGCTGCTCCCCCCATACGGTGGGGCAAAGGCTAAAGGCACTAGGGCATGATATGTTTGCCTCTATGCCTGGTGTATTGCAGGTGTATGCAGGTGTGGAAAATTCTCTGAACTGCCCTATAACAGTAGGAGAGGGTCGTGTGTGGTTGTCTCAGCTGGCCCAAGGTAAGGCGATTGCCACCACCAGGGTTCCAGTAGACAAACCTCAGGTGAATTCACAGCCTATGGTTGAGATAAAACAGGCCTGGTTTCGCTATGATCGCAGTGGAAAGGACGTTATTCAAGATTTAACCATTCAGGTGCACACAGGTCAAATCCACTGTATTGTTGGGGGAAATGGTACAGGAAAAACCACCACTCTGGGCCTAATCAGCGGTATCAGTCGCCCCTATCGTGGAAAGGTTTTATTAAGGGGGAAAGATATTTCCAAATACAAAGGTAAGGAGCTGTTTCATCGGTTTTTGGGTGTTTTGCCCCAAAATCCCCAAGCGTTGTTTACCCAAAAAACTGTACTGCTAGATCTTTTGGATATGCTGGATGTATCTATGCCAAGGCAGGATAGACAGGAGAAAGTATTGGAGGCAGCACAGCAAGTACAGGTGGATGGGCTATTGGACATGCACCCTTACGATCTCAGTGGGGGAGAGCAGCAACGGGTAGCCCTTGCCAAAACACTGCTTTTAGAGCCAACCTTATTGCTTTTGGATGAACCTACAAAAGGGCTAGACAATAGTTTTAAGACCATGTTGGGAGAGATATTGCGCGCCCTGCAAAAGCAGGGGGTTACCATTTTGGTTGTTTCCCATGATATTGAATTTTGCGCAAAGTATGGGGATATTTGCACACTGTTCTTTAATGGTACAGCCATT
This sequence comes from uncultured Oscillospiraceae bacterium, assembly GCA_964395635.1. Taxonomy (GTDB): domain Bacteria; phylum Bacillota; class Clostridia; order Oscillospirales; family Ruminococcaceae; genus WRAV01. The sequence goes on along the minus strand of CAYNCW010000024.1, from coordinate 2,309 downwards.
TCCACCGGTGAAACCAATGAGTTTTTCTCCGGAAACAGTTTTTACACAACCTGTGCAAATCGGATGTCCCGCCATATATTTGAAAATGCAATTACCACAGAGGATGTGATTTCACTATGTTACCAAAACCAACTGAACCAAAAATTAACCAAATCGGCCACAACACCGGCAGCAGGATAAACAAAGCCAATGTGATGGCCTGGATCTCCATTTTTGTGCTGATTCCTGCAACGCTTTTCATGGGCATTACTGTGTTTCAAGACAAAAAATATTATCTAATCTGCATGTTGATTATCCTGTATACCTTTCTATCCTTTGCGCTGGTATTTGAAAAACGCAGGCCCCAAGCCCGGGAGCTAATGATTATCGCGGTGATGTCCGCTATTGCTGTTGCCGGTTGTGCCGCCTTCTTTTGGTTGCCACAGTTCAAGCCGGTGCTGGCAATTGTGGTGCTTACAGGGGTAAGCTTTGGGGCGCAAGCAGGCTTTTTAACCGGTGCAGTTACAGCATTTTCCATTAACATACTGCTTGGACAAGGCCCTTGGACCCCTTGGCAGATGTTTGCTTTAGGTCTTGTTGGGTTTATTGCCGGGCTTTTGTTCAAACCGGGCAGATTGCCTCGCACCAACATTGTATTGGCGATTTATGGCGGTGCTGCCACCGTTTGCATTTACGGTCTCATTATGAACTTTTCTTCCATTGCACTGTGGAGCCGGGATTTTTCCTGGGGTAACATTTTGACGATATATGCGGGGGGAGTGCCTTTCGACTTACTCTATGCGGCTGCAACCATGGTTTTTATGTTGCTTATATCCAAAACCATGCTGGAAAAGCTACAACGGGTTAAAGAAAAATATGGCCTGACAGAGATAAGCGGTGAAAATACAGAAATCTAAGCAAAGGGAACTAAGGTCACTATGCAAACAGTGCGTTTTATACATCTATCAGACCCCCATTACCTGCGGAGTTACCAAGATCAACCTATATCCCGGTTAATTAACAAAACCGGCATAGAGCTTACACAACACTTCCGGGCTGGGATGCAGCAGATATACGATACCCACAAAGCGTTTGACTTTATACTTATTTCTGGCGATCTGGTTCATGAGGGAACAGCAGAGGAATATACAAGCTTCCGTCAGTTTCTTGCAGAATTAACAGGGGATACCCCTGTTTATATGGCACTGGGAAACCACGACAGAGATACCTTCTGGCAAGGATTTCTGGATATGGATGAGCATACCTGTGGCCCCTATTTTTATGAGAAGATACATACCCCATCTGGACTTAGGATTATAGCCTTAGATTCCAGGGGAGGGCAGTATGGCATGGGGCGTATCAGTAGCACCCAGCTGGAGTGGCTCAAGGGTGTGTTGTCTGTTCCCAACAAAACCGGCAGCATATTGATGCTGCACCATACCCCATTCTTGGGGGATGGTGAGGAAACCCAGGAGCACCCTTTGACATACCAGCTGGAAAATGCTAGAGAACTGTATGATGTGGTGAAGAATTCGGATATACTAGGGATTTTCACCGGACATACCCATTGCAGGTACAATACCTGTTTTGGCAGCATTCCCTGTTTTACAGCAGATGGCATTACCTTTGGCGTACACACCGGCAGGCACTCCATGACTTGGGACAACCACACTGGATACAATTACTGTGTGCTGGAACAAGGTCAGATAGAGGTAGAGCCGTATGTATTGCCTAGGCAACAGGTGCATATGGTGGAATTTTTTTACAATGAATTTATAAACAAGGATAAGGCGTAACATACTGTAATCAGGTTTGTTACGCCTTGATTTAAAAGAAAGGAGCAAAAATGCAATGAATCCAGAAAACAATTCAGTGTGCACTACCATTGACGAGTATATCCAGCCATTGTCTCCGGCTGTTCAGGAAAAGCTGCAAGCATTGCGCCAGATTGTGTTACAAATAGCCCCGGAAGCCACCGAAAAAATTAGCTGGGGGATGCCTACATTTATGCTGAACGGTATCCTGATTCAGTTTGCTGCCCATAAAGAGCATATTGGCTTGTATCCAGGACCGGTTGCCATAGAGCATTTTGCAGACAAACTATCCGGCTACAAAACCTCTAAAGGAACGATTCAGCTCCCTTTCGATCAGCCCATACCCAAAGAGTTGGTTGAGGAAATTGTTCGATACCGCTTGGAGCAGAATAAAGCTAAGAAAATATAGTGCAAAAAGAGAGAGGAGATAAACACGGAAACATCCGTATTTATCTCCTCTCTTTGTTGTAAGCGAAAACCCCCGGCTGTGCCGGGGGTTCAGTGAAGCTTTAGCGG
>CAYNCW010000023.1:9601-14463 GCA_964395635.1 uncultured Oscillospiraceae bacterium | reverse complement strand
AGCTGGTATACTCAAATGCACAAAAGGAGTTGTATAAAACAATGGATATAAAAGGAACAAAAACCGAAAAAAACCTGATGGATGCTCTCACCGGAGAATCTTTGGCCCATACCAAGTACCTCTATTACTCTAAAAAAGCCAAAGAAGATGGGTATGAGCAAATCTCAGATATTTTTGAGGAAACTGCCCACAACGAACGGGAACACGCCAAGATCTGGTTTAAGCTGCTGCACAACAACCAAATCCCCCCCACCAAGGACAACCTTTCGGATGCGGCAGGTGGCGAGCACTATGAATGGACCGAAATGTACAAACAATTTGCTCAGGATGCCCGTGATGAAGGTTTCACCGATATCGCCCGTTTGTTTGATGGTGTTGCAGCTATAGAAAAAACCCACGAAGAACGGTACCAGGCATTGCTACAAAACGTTGAGCAAAACAAGGTGTTTAAGCGAGATCAAAAACAATATTGGATCTGCCAAAACTGTGGGCATGTTCACGAAGCCACCGAAGCACCAATGAAATGCCCCGTCTGTTCGTATCCTCAGGCTTATTTTGAACTGCGCCCTATGAACTATTAACCCGACATGTTGTAGTATAAACCGAAAGCAGCAGGGGCGCCCTGCTGCTTTCGGCCATAAAGGAGCTTCTGATTCTATGGCTATTGTAAAGGTTGTTCTCTTAACTGTATTGGTTACAGTTGGCGTAGGTTGTGTTGTGGGGGTCTATCTGGGAAAACAAGCAGTAAAAAAGGTTAGCAACCAGTCAAAGCCCCTGCTCACCCCTAAAGAGCGTATTGTCTATGCCTCGATGATGGCCGCAGGTGTAGCGTGTATCTTGTTGGGTGTGTTTTTGGTGCCCCGGCTAACTACCAACCAAACCAACACCGATATGATGGGCCAAGAGGAGTTCATGATGCAGCAAGGTGCCTGGGAACAGGGACAGATGGGCGCAGAAGCCGAAAATCCGGCTACGCAAATACCCCAACAGCAGGTTGCTGGCGATGAGCAAACCATGCCGCCTGACCAAACCACAGAAACTACTCAGGATACATATACCCAAGAAAACCCACAACAAGAAGATGCCACTAAAGAAATAGAGTAGGCAAAGAACCGCCAAGGAGATATCTCCCTGGCGGTTCTTTGCGCTATTTTTATATTTTTGTTAGCTGTTGGTTTTGGTAAAGTTCCAGGAATCCTCACACATTTCCGCAATATCCCGCACTGCTTCCCAATCCAGCAGTTCCTTGGCTTTGGAGGCATCGGCATAACAGGTGGCAATATCCCCGGCACGGCGATCCACCAGTTCATATGGAATGGTAACACCGCTGGCTTTTTCAAAGGCCTTTACAATTTCCAATACGCTGTATCCCCTGCCGGTACCCAAGTTAATGGCTTCTGCCCCTTGGTGGTGCATGGTGTAATCCAATGCCTTCAGGTGCCCCTGCGCCAAATCCACAACATGCAGATAATCCCGCACACCGGTACCGTCGATGGTATCGTAGTCATTGCCGTAAACATTGAGCTGGGCAAGTTTGCCCACCGCCACCTGGCTGATATAGGGCAACAGATTGTTTGGGATACCGTTGGGATCCTCTCCCAACAAGCCGGATTTATGAGCACCGATGGGGTTAAAATACCGTAAAAGAGCAATGCTCCACTCATTGTCCGAGATGTATAGATCCCTTAAAATTCGCTCAATCATCAGCTTGGTCATTCCGTATGGGTTGGTGGCAGAAAGCGGCGCATCCTCTTTAAAGGGTACATCTGTACTCAAACCATACACAGTTGCCGAGGAGGAGAACACCATCCGCTTGCAGCCTGCTTCTTGCATTGCAGCACAAAGATTGAGGGTTCCGGTAATATTGTTATGGTAATAGTTTAGCGGTATCCGCACCGATTCTCCCACAGCTTTAAGACCTGCAAAGTGAATAACCGCATCGATGTTTTCTTGGGCAAATACAGCGCGCACCGCATCATAATGCAGCAGATCGGTGGTGTAAACAGGAAACTCCTTGCCGGTAAGCTCTTTAATCCGGCGTACAACATCCAGCTTGGCATTGGAGAAATTGTCCAGCAGTACAATTTCTTCCCCTGCTTCCAGCAGCTCCACACAGGTGTGGCTACCAATATACCCTGCTCCGCCTGTAACCAAAATAGCCATATAACATTCTCCTTGCTGTTGTTTCTATGTATTTATACTGTCTACTTTATTATACAATATAACTTCGTTAATCATTGCATCGGGAATGGTCTTTTATTTTCTATTCTCCAGTATATCGGTTAATTCCTGGAAAATAGCATCTCCTACTGTGTCCTCCGGCTGTATTCCTGTCCAGATGGTAAAAGCTTTCATTCCTTGATACACCAGCATCTGCAACCCTTTAGAGGTTGTCATGCCAAGACCTGCCGCCAACTGCAAAAACTTGGTGTTGCCGGGGTTGTACACAATATCCACCGCTGTGTGAAACTTGCCCAGCACATCTACACCAACTACAGATGCATCCACATTGGGATACATCCCCAAGGGGGTACAGTTGACAATCACATCCATGTCTGGCAGTTGGGCAAGACTATGGTAGGCCATCCCCTTTTCCGGGTCGGTGGAGGCTACCAATACTTGAGAGGCGCCGTTATCCTCCAGCGCTTGGCGAATGGCATGTGCCGCGCCGCTCATACCGCATAGCAGAAACCGTTTTCCCTTTACCTCTACCCCATCCCGAGAGAGCTGCATTAAAAATCCATAGTAATCTGTGTTGTAGCCGGTGGTTTTGCCATCTGGGGCGAACGACACCGTGTTTACCGCCCCTATCCGTTCTGCCTCTGGGGAGAGTTCATCCAGATAGGGTATAATCTGCTGCTTGTAGGGAATGGTAACATTTACCCCCCGGACCCCCAATACCCGCAGCCCCGCTATGGCCTCCCCCAGCTTAGCGGGCTGCACCGAAAAAAGGTTATACGCCCCTGCAAACCCAGTGTGCCCATAGATAAGCTGGTGTAGCTGGGGGGATAGGCTGTGGGATAAGGGACTGCCCAATATACCAAAGCTGACCATTTGTTGCCCCCTTATTTAAAATACATAAACAGCTGGCACTTAATCATGCCGTTGTATAGCTTACGCCGTCTATCTGCTTTGCGGCCAAACAGCTCCTCAAAATTTTCATGGGGGCTGATGATATAATAGTGGAGCCCCTCCCGTTTGGGAAACACCCTGCCCATCTTTCGGTATAAATCTTCCGCCTGCTTGATTTCCAAAAGCCGTTCACCATAGGGCGGGTTACACAAAACAATGGCATCCTGATCTGGAGCACGATATTGGTCTAAATCCCGCAGCGTGGCGGTAATTTTTTTGCCTACTCCCGCTTTTGCGGCGTTTTCGCCGGTGAGGTTTACCGCTTCGGGATCAATATCGTACCCCATTGCTGCAAAGCCTATTTTTTTTCGAATCTCTTCTTTGGCCTTATCCCGTTCCTCCTGCCAGATTCTGCCGGTGAATACACTCCATTCCTCTGCTGCAAACTTTCTGCGTACACCCGGCGGGATACGAAAAGCGTGCAAAGCGGATTCTATCAGTAAGGTACCGGAGCCACACATGGGATCCACCACCAAGCTATCCGGGCGAACATGGGCTAGATCTGCAATTCCCGCTGCCAGCGTTTCTTTGATAGGGGCTTCTGTAGAGTTTCTGCGGTATCCTCTCTTGTGCAGCCCTACCCCCGAGGTGTCCAGCATGATGGTGACCTCGTCCTTAAAGATGGTAAAGCGCACCTGATGCACTGGCCCGGTTTCTTCAAACCAGCTTTGCCGGTACACCTGCTCCATCCGCTTTACAAGGGCTTTTTTTATAATCGACTGGCAATCCGGGATGGAATGCAGCTTGGATTTTAGCGACCACCCCTTTACCGGAAAGGCATCGGTTTTGCCCACATAGTCGTCTATAGGCAGCTCAATAACCTGGTCAAACAGTTCGGTAAAGCTGGAAGCATTAAAGATGCCCAGCACGATGCAAACCCGTTCTGCTGTGCGCAGACAGATATTTGCCCGTGCCAGCAGAGACAGATCCCCTTCAAACAGCACCCTGCCGTCCAAAGCACGAACATTTTCGCCGCCAATGCGTTTTATCTCGGATGCCAAAATACTTTCCAACCCGAATAAACAGGGGGCGCAAAGCAATATCGCTGATTTTTTCATAATTTATGTTCCTTTGCCGTGGGTTATTTCTTACAACAGTACATTTACGCCCGCTTTTCACCCATAAGGAACAAGGCTACAACGCCGGGACCAGTATGGGCCCCAATTACCGGCCCAATAAATCCAATTGTTTTTTCTGCAATGCCTAATCGTTTTTCCACTAGTTCTGCCACATATCTGGCTTCCTCTTCGCAGTCACCGTGGCTGACAAAGCAGTGGTTGCCCTTATAATTTCCTGCACCGGCAGCTTCTGCCATATCCACAAGTGCATTTAGGGCTTGTTTACGGCCACGTATTTTGTTGACCACCTTAAGGGTACCTTTGGGTTCCACCACTATCATCGGCTTAATGCCCAGTATGGAGCCCATAACTGCAGAGGTTCTGGAAACCCGGCCACCTCGGTATAGATGCATTAAATCGTCCACCGTAACAAAATGCAGCACCTTTTGTAGGTTTTCTTCTGCCCAAGTGTAACACTGATCTATGTTGCTGCCCGATTTGCGCATCTCGTTTACCATATGCACAAGTAGTCCCTGCCCCATAGAGGCACAGAGGGTGTCCACCACCAGCATTTTTTGCTGAGGGTATTTTTCACTCAGCATTTTTGCTGCTGTTTGCCCACTGTGGCAGGTACCGCTAAGTCCGGATGAAAAGGCCAAATACAAAACATCT
>CAYNCW010000023.1:0-9591 GCA_964395635.1 uncultured Oscillospiraceae bacterium | reverse complement strand
AATGGGACTCGAATTCCTGCACAAATTGATCCACGTTCACCTGCGTGGTGGTTGGCATTTGGCCTTTGCGCATTTCATCAAAGAAGGTTTTGGGTTCCATTTCGTTACAAAGATAGGATTTATCCTCCATAACCACCGAAAGCTGTACACAACCAATATCATTTTCCGCAAGATATTGCTGTGACATATCACAGCTGCTATCGGTTACCAATACAAAGCTGCCCGTCATACACGTCCCTCCATATCTTTAGCTACTCTACAGTGTGTTTGCAGCCAATTTCTTTATTATTATACCCCAAATATGGCAGGTTGGCAATGTGTATTGGGAGAACCAGGTAATTGTACTTTCCGCATACTGCATACTCTAGCGTATGGTGGCTATTGGTAGTAGTTTTGTACCGTTGATGCTATAAATAGAAGCACACAGCTGCCCCTATCCATGGAAATTCGCTGAGCATCTTTAGCTTTCCAATCCTGCAATACCGTCGGCTATCTGCTTAAATATGGGCGCTGCCACCTGTTCACCCGATTCTCCGCCCTCCACAAATATCACAACCGAATACTTGGGGGTTTCTGCTGGGAAAAATCCAGCAAACCAGGCGTGTACAATTTCTTTTTCCCCGTCTTGAGTCTCCACCATCTGGCCTGTTTGGGCAGATGAGGTTTTTCCCCCTGCTCCACCGGCTACCGGTTTTGCAGGCTTGCCGCTACCTTCTTCAATAACCGCTATCATCAGATCTTTCAGCACCTTGGCAGTTTTGGTGCTCAGAATTTGATTGGGGGTATAGGTGGGACTCTGCCAGGTATACTGGCTGCCGTCTTGGGTGAGGCCCTGCACCAGCCTGGGGGTAACCGATGCACCCCCGTTGGCGATGGTGGCCACCACCTGCGCCATCTGGAGCGGGGTTGCCAGGGAGCTGCCTTGGCCAAAGCCGAAGTTGGCAAGCGCCGCAGGGTTTTTAAGCTCGGTGGCAGTGGGTAGATTTCCAGGTTGGGTGAAAAGCTCCGGTGCCAACTCAGTCACACTGCCCAGGCCAAGGTGTTTACACAGCGCAAGTACATAATCCGGCCCCAGATCCAAAACGGTGTTGATAAAATAGGTGTTGCAGGAAACCTCCAGCGCCCTTTGCATATCCACCTCGCCGTGAACCCTGTTGTTGTTGCAGCGAAATATCTGTCCATCAACGTCAATATACCCTAGACAGTTATAAGTTTTGTATCGGGATACATTGTTTTCCAGTGCAGCTGCAGACACCACCATTTTAAACACTGAACCAATATTGAATCCGGATATGGCTCGGTTTATAAACGGTGCATCCTGACTGTTTAAACTGGCGGCAATATTGTTTTGGTCAAAAACCGGCAAACTTGCCATAGCAAGGATGTTGCCGGTATCCACTTCTATAACCACAGCGGCACCTTTCTGACATCCGGCTGCCAAGGCATTTTGTGCCAGCTGCTGAAAGTCTGCATCCAGTGTCAACACAACACCACCAGCCCCGTCCTCGTTGTTGCGCTGCACACCAATGGTGTGGTTTCGCATTGCTCGTCCCACTGCATCCATCTGGTAGAGCACCGATACGGTACCGCCGGTTTCCTGCAGCCAGCTGTCGTAGGCTTTTTCAATACCTGCCACCCCATGCTGGCTGTCCCCGCTTAAGTATCCCACCAGGTGGGGGGCTATCTGCAGTTGGCTGTATCTTTGAGGGATGCGAAAAATATCCACTCCGTCGGCATATATGTTGTTGTTCTCTACTCGCATGGCAAATGGACGCGTGGAGGATAACCTCTCCATAAGAGCAGGACGCTCTTCTTCTGTAGCCACCTCTAGCAAAGCTGCTGCTGACTGGGGGGTGGGTAGCACCGACGCAATATAATTGTACTCAGTGTTTACCAATCGGGCAAAATCTCTATCATAGATGTTGCCCCTTGTGGAGGCAATATCCAGTCCATACTCCCCTTGTACCGATGCGGCCATGGTTATATAGTCTGTTACGTTTATAGAATAAATGCGAAAGATGGCAGTAACCATCATCAGCATAATCACACAATATACAGCTGTAGCTCGTTTGCACATAGTTTGCCCTCCAAAATTATGGATCTACTCCAAATAGTGTTGACCATTTTGGCAAAATCATGCAAATAAAGCATAGCTAAACTTTTCTAAAAATACAAAACGTATCCCCTGTAAAACAGCCAGCAATTTGTTGCAGCTGTTTACAGGGGATACTTGTCATTCTCAGTATTTTCCGATATCTATGCGGAAATGTGCATCTGTAAAGCTTATTTCCTTTACAGCACTATATACTGTGTCCAAGGCTTGTTCTAAGGTCTTTCCAGTTGCGGTTACCCCCAATACACGGCCACCTGCGGTGCAGAAGCTGCCGTCTGGTGTTTTTCTGGTACCGGCATGGTAAACACAAGCGCCGTCCACCTGTCCATTTGCACCCAGCCCATGAATTGTATACCCAGTCTGGTAGTTTCCTGGATATCCTCCGCTAGCCATAACCACACAGGCCGCAGCTTCCCGCTTCCATCGGATTTTTACTTCTTCCAGTCGCTCTTCCCATATAGCCTGAAAAATGGTGAGCAGGTCGGTTTCCAATAGTGGCAGAACCACCTGGGTTTCCGGATCACCAAACCGACAGTTATATTCTATCACCTTAGGGCCTTGGGGGGTGAGCATCAGACCAAAGTACAAGCAACCTTTAAAGGGTGCTCCTTCCAGCGCCATGGCGGATACAGTGGGCAGAAAAATCTCCTGCATACAGCGCTGTTCCATCTCCGGGGTATAGTGAGGGTTGGGGGCGATGGTGCCCATACCGCCGGTGTTTGGGCCTTGGTTGCCGTCCAGCGCCCGTTTGTGATCCATTGAGGAGACCATAGGCAGGATGGTTTTTCCGTCGCAAAATGCCAGCACTGAAACTTCCGGCCCTGTTATAAACTCTTCCACCACAATCTGGTTTCCGCTGTCCCCAAAAATTTTATCCTGCATAATTTGGCGGATGGCTTCTTCCGCCTCTTGCAGTGTGTGGGGAATCACCACCCCTTTACCCAAGGCAAGGCCGTCTGCCTTAATAACCACTGGGAACTCCCCGATTTCCTGTATATACCCAAGCGCCTGCGTATCGCTGGAAAACACCTTGTATTTGGCTGTGGGGATGGCATATTTCTGCATCAGGTTCTTGGCGAATACCTTGCTGGATTCAATCCGGGCCGCTGCCTGGCTGGGCCCAAAGGAAGCTACCCCCATTTGGCTGAGCTTATCCACCAGCCCCAAAGCCAAAGGATCGTCTGGGGCAACCACCACAAACTCGATACCCTGCTGCTGCACAAACCCAAGAATACCCTGTATATCGGTTGCCTTTATATCCACACAGGTGGCCTGTGCTCCAATTCCGCCATTGCCTGGTGCACAAAACAGCTGGGTTATTTTGGGGCTCTTTGCCAGTGCATCCACTAGAGCGTGTTCTCGACCGCCGCCGCCTACCACCAACAGTTTCATCTATCCTGTACCGCTCCTTATTTTGTAATTAGCCTAGGGATATGCACCTTTAATGCTTAAAGTGGCGCATCCCGGTAAACACCATGGCAATTCCAGCGGCGTCACAGGCATCAATACTGTCCTGATCCCGCAACGAACCGCCCGGTTGGATAATGGCGGTAATCCCCGCTGCTTTTGCCGCCTCCACACAGTCGCTAAAGGGGAAGAATGCATCGGATGCCAGTACGCTGCCCTTTGCCCTTTCCCCTGCATATCGAATAGCCAGATCTAAGGCGGTTACCCGGTTGGTTTGTCCCGGCCCAATCCCCACCGTTCCGTTGTCCTTGGCAAGCACTATACCGTTGGATTTCACATGCTTGACCACCTTCCAGCCAAAGAGAAGCTGCTGCATTTCCTGCTGGGTTGGTGCTCGTTTGGTAACCACTTTAAGCTGGGATTCTTCCAGTAGCTGTGTATCCAGCTCCTGCACCAGCAGTCCCCCGGCAACCTTTTTCATGTCCATCATATCTGCGGTGTTGGCAGCTGCAATCCCTGGCAGCTCCAGCAGCCGGATATTTTTCTTCTGTGTTAAAACCGCCAAAGCATCGCTGCTAAAACTGGGGGCAATGATGATCTCCAAAAAGAGTTCCCCCATCTTTTCTGCGGTAGCTTTGTCCACTTCCCGGTTTAGGGCCACAATACCCCCAAAGATTGACACCGGATCTGCATCATATGCGTTTGTATAGGCTTCCAAAATGCTCTCGCCAATGCCCACACCGCATGGATTCGCATGCTTCACCCCTACCGCACAGGGTACTTCTGCACCAAACTCTTTTAAGGTATCCAGCGCTCCATTGGCATCATTGATGTTGTTATAGCTCAGTTCTTTTCCATGGAGCTGCTTTGCAGCGGACAGTACATTGTCGTACTTCACTATCTCTTTATAAAACGCAGCACCTTGGTGGGGGTTTTCTCCGTACCGCATCTCCTGTACCTTTTCGTAGGTAAGGTTTATTGTTTCGGGGAAGGGGCTTTCCCCACGCTGCTTTCTCAGGTAATTGGCAATAAGGGCGTCATATGCTGCTGTGTGCTCAAATACCTTGCCTGCCAGTGCAAATTTTTTCTCCCGGGCAACCTGCCCCTGTGCCTTTAATTGGGACAATACCTCATCGTAATCGCCGGGATCCACAATCACCGCCACATCCTGCCAGTTTTTTGCAGCAGCGCGGATCATGGTGGGTCCACCAATGTCTATGTTTTCGATTGCTTCTTCCAAGGAAACATTTGGCTTCATAATGGTCTGTTTAAAGGGGTACAGGTTGATGGCCACCACATCAATCAGGCCCACACCCAGCTCCTCTATCTGCCGCATATGTTCCCCATTACCCCGCATTGCCAGAATCCCTGCATGAAGCGCAGGATGCAAGGTTTTTACCCGCCCATCCAAGCATTCGGGAAATCCGGTGATTTCGGATACCCCGGTCACCGGTATACCGGCTTCTGCCAGTACCTTTGCAGTACCTCCGGTAGACACCAGCTGATACCCTAGCTCTGCCAATCCTTTTGCAAATTCCACAATACCGGTTTTATCTGATACACTTAAAAGCGCTCTTTTCACTGCCATTGGCTCTGTCCCCTTTCCTACTCCCTGGTTAATGACCTTTGACCCGCTAGATCTCCCCTCGGCAATACATTGCTACAGCTTTAGGCAGCAGTTCCCATTCTGCCTTCTCCATCACCCGGCGCTGCAACACTTCTGGGGTATCCCCCGGCAGAACCTCCACTGCTTTTTGCAGTACAATCTCTCCGCCATCCACCACTTCGCTGACAAAGTGTACAGTGGCACCGGTTACCTTAACCCCATAGCTTAACGCTGCCTCATGCACCCGCAACCCGTACTGGCCCGGCCCACAAAACGACGGAATCAAAGAGGGGTGCACATTGAGTATCCGCCGCCGATACCCCTCCAATAGTGGGCTGGCCAGAATGGATAAAAATCCTGCCAGTACAATTAAGTCCACCTTTCGCAGCTCCATCTCCAACAGCAGGGCGGCATTGTATGTTTCTATGCTTTCATACTCTTTCCGGGATACCACTAGAGCTTCCACACCGCTGATGCGGGCCCGTTCCAAAGCATATACTCCAGGACGGGAGGCAATAACACAGACAATTTCCCCATCCCCCAACACCCCTTGCGCCTGGGCATCCAAAAGCGCCTGGAGATTGGTGCCGCCACCGCTTACCAGCACTGCTATTCTGGTCATAACAGCACAACCCCTTGTGTATCCTTTTTTACTTCACCTAGTATGTAGGCGTCCTCACCATTGCTATCCAGATGGCGCACCGCTTCATCTGCCTTATCCGGCGGCACTATCACACACATGCCCACACCCATGTTAAAGGTTCCGAACATTTCCTTTTCCGGAATATCCCCCACCTTGCGAATCAGTGAAAAGACAGGGGGTGTCTGTACCTGAGATTTTTGTATAACCGCTCCCCAACCTTCTGGCAGTGCTCTTGGAATGTTTTCAAAGAAACCGCCACCAGTGATATGACAAACAGCATGTACCGGCACCTTACCCAACAGCTCCAGCACAGATTGAACATAAATCCGCGTGGGCGCCAGCAGCGTTTGGCCCAAGGAATTGCCCAGCTCAGCCACATACCGCTCCAAAGCACCTGACTCCAGATCAAACAGCTTACGCACCAACGAAAACCCGTTAGAGTGTACACCAGAGGAGGCGAGTGCTATTAACACATCTCCATCCTGGACATTGTTTCGGTCTAGCATTTTGCTTTTGTCTACCATACCCACAGCAAATCCGGCCATGTCGTATTCATTCTCAGGGTAAAATCCCGGCATTTCGGCAGTTTCTCCGCCAATAAGGGCGCAACCTGCCTGGACACAGCCCTCTGCAATACCGGAAACGATCTGTTCGATCTTCTCCGGTAGATTCTTGCCCACCGCCAGGTAGTCTAGGAAAAACAATGGGGCCGCACCGGCGCAGACAATATCATTTACACACATAGCGACACAGTCAATACCCACTGTGTCGTGCTTGTCCATAACAAAGGCCAGCCGCAGCTTGGTGCCTACCCCGTCGGTGCCGGATACCAACACCGGTTGCTGCATGCCGGTAAAATTGGGGGCGAACAACCCGCCAAAACCGCCCAATCCCGACAGAACACCGGGAATATTGGTGCGGGTAACATGCTTTTTCATCAGTTCAACTGATTTGTACCCGGCTGTTACATCCACACCGGCGGCCTTGTACCGCTCGTTTACCGAAGTATCCATTACTCCCGATCCTTTCCTTTATTTATTTTACTCTCGAATTTGTTTTTTGGCCGTTCTACCGGTTCCGGTACAGGGTAGGTTCCGCTGAAGCAGCCCACGCAAAATCCTGTTTTGGCCTCTTTGGCGATAGATTTGACCCCGTCTATAGACAAATACCCCAGACTGTCGGCACCAAATAGTGCTGTCATCTCCTGCAAAGACATCTGGCAGGCAACCAGCTTATCCCTGTTGTCAATATCGGTTCCAAAGTAACAGGGATTGAGAAAGGGCGGGGAGGATATCCGCAGATGCACCTCTTTTGCCCCTGCCTCCCGCAAAAGGTTGATGATTCTGCCGCTGGTGGTACCTCGGACAATAGAGTCGTCTATCAGCACCACCCGCTTACCGGAAACGGTGGATTCAATGGCGTTTAGCTTAATGCGCACTGCACTTTCCCGCTCCCCTTGGGTGGGTTGAATAAAGGTGCGCCCCACATACCGGTTTTTGATAAAGCCAACGCCGTAGGGTATCCCCGACTCCCGGGAGTAACCCAAAGCCGCATCCAACCCGGAATCCGGCACGCCTATCACCACATCCGCTTCCACCGGATGCTCTTTGGCAAGAATCCGCCCTGCTTGTTGCCTGGCTTGATGTACGCTGACACCGGCAATTACTGAATCCGGCCGGGCAAAATACACAAATTCAAATACACAAAGGTTGCCGTTGTCGCCGCAGTGGGTGCGAATGCTGCGCACACCATCCCGAGTAACCACCACAATCTCACCGGGCTCCAGCTCCCGCACCAGCTTTGCGCCGATACCGTCTAATGCACAGGTCTCGGACGCAAAGACAATATCCTCTCCCAATTTACCCATACACAACGGCCGAAACCCTTGGGGATCCCTGGCTGCAATCATTTTGGTGGGGGACATAATGACCAGAGAATAGGCCCCTTGAATTCGCTCCATGGCCTTTTCTACCGCTTGCTCTATCGACCCAGACTGTAAACGCGCTTTGGTAATAACATAGGAAATAACCTCAGAATCGGTGGTGGAATGGAAGATAGCCCCTTCCATCTCCAGCTCTTCCCGTAGCTGAGAAGCGTTGGTTATATTGCCGTTGTGGGCCAGCACCATTGTTCCCTTAATATGCCGCACCACCAGCGGCTGGGCATTGGAACGGTTATGCAGCCCTGTGGTGGAGTAGCGCACATGCCCCACTGCCATACTGCCACTTCCCAGCTTTTCCAGCACATCCCGAGAAAACACATCCGGCACCAGCCCCATATCTCGGTGATACCGTATTAACCCGTCGTCATTCACCGCAATACCACAGCTTTCCTGTCCCCGGTGTTGCAGGGCATACAATGCCACATAGGTTATCCCCGCCACATCGGTATTAGGACCACCGTAAATACCAAAAACCCCGCATTCCTCGTGCAGTTTGTCAAACAAGATTCTTTCCTCCAAATGCTGGCACCTCAGCGATGCCTATTCTTTGCGGTTTATACCGCCTTTATCTTCTTGTTTACTCACCCAACAGGCGGCGCAGAATCTCCTGATAGGCATCCTCTACTCCACCCATATCCCGGCGGAATCTATCTTTGTCCAGCTTCTCACCGGTTGTACTATCCCAAAACCGACAGGTATCTGGGGAAATTTCATCAGCCAGCACAATGGTGCCGTCGGCAGTTCTGCCATATTCCAGCTTAAAGTCGATAAGCTCTATGCCCAGATCCTTTAAGTATTCGGTAAGGATTCCATTAATGGTAAAGGAGTAGTCTGCAATCTGTTTGAGCTCCTGTGGTGTAGCAAGCTCCATGGCAGCAATGTGGTAGTCGTTGATCATGGGGTCGCCCAAGGCATCGTCCTTGTAGCAGTATTCCAACACGGTGGTTTTCATCTTGGTACCCTCCGGCAATCCCAACCGCTTGGAAAGGGATCCGGCGGCGATATTGCGCACAATCACTTCAATTGGAACGATGGTTACCTTTTTTACCACAGTTTCCCGGCTGGAAAGCTGCTCTACAAAATGGGTGGGAATCCCCCTTTGCTCCAGCAGCTTCATCAGGTGGTTGGTTACCCGGTTGTTGATCTCCCCTTTACCGGCGATGGTGCCTTTCTTTTCGCCGTTAAACGCGGTTGCATCATCCTTGTAATCCACTATGTACAAGCCGGGGTCGGATGTTGCGTATACTTTTTTTGCCTTACCCTCATACAATTGCGCTTGTTTGGTGACTGCCATAACTATTTCCTCCTTATACCTTCTCTATTTATACCTTTGCCAGCTTTTCTGCCAGCTGTTTGTCCTTTTCCAGCACAGCGGCTTCCATCTCTTTTTTAAAGGTATGGAGCTTGTCCGCCAGAACTTTATCGGATACCGCCAAGATCTGTGCCGCCAAAATGGCTGCATTGTCTGCGCCGTCTATGGCCACTGTGGCCACCGGTATACCTGCCGGCATCTGCACAGTGGACAAAAGAGCATCCAATCCATCCAAGGTAGAGGATTTCACCGGTATACCAATTACCGGCAGGATGGTGTGGGCTGCCAACACACCACCCAGATGCGCGGCTTTTCCTGCAGCAGCAATAATGACACCAAACCCATTCTCCACCGCGGAGGAAGCAAAGGCACAGGCTGCCGTGGGGGTTCGATGGGCACTCATCACCTTTACCTCTACCGGGATACCCCAACCCTTGAGCCGATCAATGGCTGGCATAACCACCGGCAGGTCACTGTCACTGCCCATAACAATTGCAACTTTTAGCAAGAACAACACTCCTTTGAATAAAGTATTACTTTTAAAAAAGCGTAAAAAAACCAAAAAAGG
>CAYNCW010000022.1:0-14626 GCA_964395635.1 uncultured Oscillospiraceae bacterium | reverse complement strand
CGCTAAAGCTTCACTGAACCCCCGGCACAGCCGGGGGTTTTCGCTTACAACAAAACCCCAGGCCAGATGCCTGGGGTTTTCGATTATACCTGGGTAAGCAAGCCTACTTCATGGCCGGGTTTATCCCCTCGCTTTCTATAGCGGAAAAAAGCCGCTGCCTCTCCTCAGCCTGCCTATAACTGGTAACGTAGTGGCAGAAAATTACCACAAGGCATAGGATAAGGATCTTCTTTAGGATTTTACTGCGGGGCTCCTTCTTTTTGATACCGATGGATATCTGCATCAACGCCCCACCTAGAAGAATAAAGGCAAGCCATGTTAGTTGAAAAATCCTTTCCATATGTACGGGGACTAATCCGCTGTTGTATACATACACTGAAACGACCGCATCTGCTATAATAACACCGATGCCCAAAAGCAAAAGTTTTTTGTGTAAAAGCATAAAGTTGTTCCTAACATTTTAACTTGGGTAGTGGAAATGGAAAATAAGCGCTGAATAAAGCCCAAAAGGCACTGTGGATGGTGTTACCTCCACAGTGCTTTTGCTTGTATATGACCATTACAACAGGTTCAGTGCATGTTTAAAGTTATCAATGATATCCTCTACATCTTCAATGCCAACCGACAGCCTTACCATACCGTCAGGTATGCCCATCTGCGCCCGCACCTCCGGCTTAAGCATTCCGTGGGTCATCAGCGGCGGCTGCTGTATCATGGTATCACAATCTCCAAGACTCACACAATATTTGGCGATGCTCAAATTATCCGACAGCTTGGTAGCAGCCTCCAGCCCGCCCTTTACCACAAAGGTCATCATACCACCATAGCCCTTGCCCTGATACAGCTTGGTAGCCAGCTCATGCTGGGGATGACTGGGTAGCCCAGGATAGAGCACACTTTCGATTTTGGGCTGCTCTTCCAGCCATTTGGCCAGAATCATAGCACTTTCGCAGTGTTGGCGCATCCGCAAATGGAGGGTTTTCAGCCCCCGCAGCATCAGCCAGCAGCTAAAGGGGCTGGGTACCGGCCCAAGTTCCTGGTAGATGGAAGCCCGTATTTTGTCCACAAAGTCGTATCCGCCCACAATGGCGCCCCCCACCAAATCTCCGTGGCCGTTTATGTACTTGGTGGTGCTGTGAACCACCACATCCACACCGTGTTGGATAGGGCGAAGCAGGTACGGGGTGGTAAAGGTGCTATCCACAATGGACACAAGGTCATGCTTTTTGGCATAGGCTACAAACTGTTCCAAGTCAAGCAGGCTCATGGTGGGGTTGGATACCGTTTCGGCATAGATTGCCTTGGTGTTGGGCCGTCTTACTGCCTCCAAAGTAGCTTGGTCAAAATCCTCTACAAAGGAGACATCGATTTTCAGCTCCTCGAATATTTGGGTAAACAGTTTATATGAACCACTATACAGGGTTTTGTAGGCTATAATGTGATCCCCCGAATGGGCGCAGTTGAGCACTGCCAAAGAGATGGCTGCCATACCGGATGCGGTAACCAAGCAGTTTTCTGCACCTTCTAGGGACGCAATTTTTGTTTGTAGTTCATTTTGGGTGG
Source organism: uncultured Oscillospiraceae bacterium (assembly GCA_964395635.1). Classification (GTDB taxonomy): domain Bacteria; phylum Bacillota; class Clostridia; order Oscillospirales; family Ruminococcaceae; genus WRAV01. The sequence goes on along the minus strand of CAYNCW010000022.1, from coordinate 13,063 downwards.
GATTTCTAGAGCGACCATAGGTGTAAATGCCCTGTTTATCCCCGGAAAGATACCGCTCCCGGGTTGGCGGATCCCAGCAGTAGGTGCTGGTCATATACATGGGGGACAACAGTGCACCGGTTAAGGGGTCAATATCTTGTCCTGCATGAACTGCTCTTGTTCCAAATCTTGCTGCGTGTATATCCATTGCAAATAATCCTTTCTACTCTTGGATTTTGATAACCACCTTGCAGTGTTTTGGGCCGTTTGCCAGCAGATCCTCAAAACCATCCTGTACCAAGGTGTCCAAAGTAACCTCTCCGGTTATCAGTTGGTCCGCATCTATAAGCCCTTGGGATAGATACTCCAGCGCCACACCTATTTCATCGGTATGGGCCTGAGAGGTATACAGCTTGCGCTCCCCCTCCTGAAAGTCGTTCATAGGGAAGATAGGGGGCTTTTCAAACACACCCATCACCATCAGCTTCCCCCCGGGCTTGAGGATGGATACGCTGCTGTCCAGTGTGGCTTGGGCGCCTACACATTCATACACCACATCGGCCATATCCCCACCCAACCAGTGGCTCACAGCCTGGCTGAGATTCGCTGTCGCCACATCCACATAGGTTCCGCCATAGTCCTCCACCAGCTCTTTGCGGTGGCTGCCTACACCGGCCACCATTATTTTGCCCGCTCCTGCAAGCTTGGCGGCGAAAAAACAGCTTAGCCCGATAATCCCCGGGCCCACCACAACCACAGTTTGATCCTGTATACTGCCCATCAGCCCTGTGGCATGTATACCACAGGCCAGCGGCTCTGCCAGCACTGCCTGCCGCAGCGAGACGTTGTCTGGTATACGAAACAATCGGGAGGCCTGAATTTCTACATATTCAGCAAAGGCTCCGTCCCGGCTTACCCCTACAAACCCCAGCTTTTCGCATATATTGTATCTGCCGCTGCGGCACATGGAGCACTGGCCACAGCACAGGGTGCCGTTGGCGCTGACCCGGTCTCCCACCTTCCAGCCGGTAACCCCTTCACCCACCTGGCTGATAACTCCGGTAAATTCGTGCCCCAAAATCAGAGGAGCGGTTTTTCCGGTGAGGCGGTGGGGTTTTGTTGTGGGGATAAAGTTTGGCCCCACATACTCATGCCGGTCGGTACCGCAGATACCTGCCCAGCTTACCCCAACCACCACAGAGCCGGGTGAAGCCACCGGCACAGGCTGCTGCTCTATGCGGATATCCTTATACCCATACCATACCGCTGCTTTCATGGAAGCTTACCCCCTTTGCCAAAGAAGATCTGGAAAAGATCCAGCAGCTTCTGGCCAGGCACCGGGTCGGTTCCGGTTACAAAATCCTGGGGCAGTTTGTTTCGCACAAAATCCAGCGCCCCCTGCATAAAGGTGATAGAGGCTTGGCAGGCGGTATGGGGCAGATCCCGATAGGGGTATTGATCCAGAGAATACCAGCCGGTATAGCCTAGTTTCTCCATCCAGTAAAAGAACTCAAAGTACTGGGGCCAATGTACGCTACCCACCGGCATATCATCGTCTGCAATACGGTAATTGTCGTTGAGGTGGATGTGAAACAGCCTATTTTCCGCCAACAATATAGAGGCGGTTTCTGCCGGGTTTTCCCCTGCGTTAAAGGAATGCCCCACATCCAGGGTTACTCCCACATTCTTAGCGCCGGTTGCATAGCAAACCGCCAAAGCCATTCCGGCATTTTTCAGCATACAGCTCATTCTGGGCTCGGAGGTTTTATACTCCAGCGCTAGGTTGATATCCGGGTTGTACTCTGCGCATTGGGTCAGGGTATCCACCAAAAACCCATAGGATTTTGCATAGTTGTTTTGGAATACATAGTCAAAGCCATCCTGCCCCAGCCAGAGATTTACAGTGGGGATCCCCGCCATCTGGGCGAAATCCATAGCGCTTTTTACCAGCTCTGCCGACCGTTTGCGAACTGTTGGATCCATAGAGGATAATGACCCGGTTTTCCACTCTTTGTCGCACACCAGCTCTACCCCGGTGCAGACAATCCGCAACCCGCATTGATCCAAAAGTGCCTTTATCTTAGCCCAATTTTTTTCGCTTACATCATTGGGGTAGGTAACTTCAATGCCGGTCACACCCTCCAGCCCGGCAATGGCACATACCCGCTCTTCAAAGGGCATATAGGGCTTGTAACCATCCCCCACATATCTGTCGGTACCCATGCCGTAGTTCCAGACACCCACACTAAACTGATTGTTCATTATCTGTTCTCCTGTTTCATTCTGTGGCCATTTGGCGGGAAAGGGTGAGATACCCACCGGATACATTTTTCAGCTTAAAGCCATGCTGGCTCAGGATTCGCTGGGCCACATGCCCCCGAATGCCTACCTGGCAGTACTGAATAATCTCCTTACTCTTATCCAGTTCATCCAGCCTTTCCCGCAATTCATCCACCGGGATGTTGATAGCGCCTTCCAGATGCCCACGGTTAAACTCCTCTTTGGTGCGGGTATCCAGCAGAAGAGTATCGTCCAGATCCCGCTTGAGCACATATTGGTAATCCACCAAATTGGCGTTGCCCTCCAATATATTTTGGGCAATATACCCCAGCATGTTTACCGGATCCTTAGCTGAGGAAAAGGGTGGGGCATAGGCAAGCTCCAGCTCTGCCAAATCGGTTACATTCGCCCCCAAACGAAGAGCGGTTGCCACCACATCCAAACGCTTATCCACACCTTTTTGCCCCACCATTTGGCAACCCAGGATCTTCCCCTCGGGGCTGAACAACAATTTGCAGGACATCTGCACCGCACCGGGGTAGTAAGTAGCATGGGAGAATGGGTGGGTGTATATGGCGGTGTAGGGGATACTTAATCTGCGCAGGGTGCCCTCGTTGGCACCGGTGCAGGCACCGGTGAGCCGAAACACTTTGATAATGGCTGTACCCTGAGTGCCATTGTAACTGTGAGGCAACCCACAGATATTGTCTGCGGCAATTCGCCCCTGTTTGTTGGCAGGCCCCGCCAGAGGAATGGCAGTTGGCAATCCGGTGACAAAATCGGTTACCTCCACCGCATCCCCCACCGCATACACATCCTCCACCTCGGTACACATATGCTCATCGGTGAGTATATGGCCTTTGCTGCCTAGCGGTATCCCTGAATCCTTCAGGAACCCGGTAGCCGGCGTCACACCAATGGCGCTAATCACCAGCTGGGCCTCCAGCACCATGCCGTCTTGCAGCCTTAGTACTGCGTTATCTCCTGCATCTTCGATGGATTCCAGCTTTTTTCCCAAATGGAGCACAACACCGCTTCGGCGCAGCTCCTCTTCCAGCAAAACCGCCAATTCTCTGTCAAAGGGCGGCAAAATATGATCCATGGCTTCGATCAAGGTTACTTGCGCCCCTGCCTCCCGGAGATTTTCCGCCATTTCCACCCCCACAAAGCCACCGCCGACTACAGCCACTGCGTTTATCCCTTGCTGGGACATGGCTTGCTTTATCCTATCAATATCCGGGATGTTGCGCAGGTTCATCACTTTATCTGGGGCGCTGTTGGGTACCGGCAACCTAGCAGGCTCCACCCCTGGAGCCAGCACCAAAATATCATAGCTCTCAGTGTATTCCCCTTTATCAGCGCTGGTCACCTGCACTGTTTTTGCCTGGGTATCCACTGCAGTTACTGTGCTGTTATTGCGGACATCTATGCGAAACCGTCTGTTCATGGCCTCAGGGGTTTGCACTATTAGCTTGCTGCGTTCGGTTATTACTTCCCCTATGTGATAGGGCAGCCCACAGTTGGCAAAGGAGATGTGCTCATCTTTTTCAAACAATATGATTTCTGCCTGTTCATCCAGTCTGCGAATTCTGGCAGCAGCAGATGCTCCCCCTGCCACACCGCCAACAATCAGGATTTTTTTCATGTTGTCTCCTCCCGGCAATGGTCTATGTCCAGCAACCCGTGCTGTTGCAGAATTTCCACCGTCCATGCGGCGGCGGTTCCTACTACAGCTGGACATTTGTCTTTGGAATGGGCTCCCGCTTGTTCAAAGGCCTCTTTTTCCTGGGGGTGGGTAATATGAAACGCCCTGCCGAAAATTTGGTTGTGGATATGGTGGCAGGTTACGCTGCCATAGGTATCTATAAATTTTTGGTGAAGCTTGCCTACCAATAGGGTGCAAAGATCCTTTTCTTCTTTATCCCCATCAAAAAACTCTTTGCGGCGCCCTGCAAACATACCCATGGACAATATGCCGCCGCTGTAGCCGCCGCACACCCCATCCCCCAGCAGTCCCATACCTGCAGCAAAGCCGTTGGCTGCCCGAAACAGCACCGGATCCTCCTTGCCGGTAATTTGAGAGATGGCTGCCATGCAGCACTGTGCACACCCCCGGTAGACTCTTTCGTAGTGGTCACCCTTGCGATAGGCTTCCTTGATCTGTTCCACCCTGTGCTGATCCTGATCCGAGAGCTCCAAGTTGGGCAGCAGCTCAAAGGCATCCACCACTGCTTGTATCAGCTCTTTTTGTTCTATCAGGCCACAGTCTTGTTGAACTGTAACACGTAGCTCCTCGGATGTTACCCCCTGCTCTGCAAAGTATACAGCAAGTACCTTAGCAAGATAGTAGGGCAGTTCCCCCGCCATTCGCACCCCTTTGGCTATGGTCGCCATATCCATAGCCAAGGTTGTTGGGGCTACCGGCTCTGCATCCAATACTACAGGAATCTCAAGCTCCCGGCTTGCCAGCCCAAACAGCTGCTCTTTATTTGGCTCTTCTATACTCGTTGCATCTACCAAGGCATTTTTCAGATATCCTTGATAGTGGGATAGTCGCTTAGCTTGTATTTTGGTCAGTTCCATAGCGCAACTTCCTTTTTCCAGTTAGTTTTCCGGATCAAACAGCACCTTAAGCCCGGATCGATCAGAGACTGTTTGCAGGGCTTCTTCCCACTTGGAGAGGGGGAATACATGGGATACCACCGCGTCTACGTTGATCTTTCCCAGTTGTATCAGCTTTATGGCCTTTTCCCAGGAGGTGGGTATCTGGGCATGCGATCCTTCCACTGTAAGCTCCTTTTTCTTGATGTTGTGGAAGTCTATAGAGATATCACTGTTGAAGATGCCCATGGGAATAAAGGTTCCCCGGCGGCACACAACCTCCATGCTCATAGCCACAGCAGCCCGTGAGCCGGTAGCCTCCACCACCACATCTGCGCCATACCCCTGGGTAACTTCCTTCACCATCTTTAGGACATCGTCCTTTTCCACATCCATCACCGCATCGATGCCCAGCTCTAGAGCCAAATCCAGCCGGGGCTTATCAGCGGTGGTGCCTGCCATCATCACATAGGCACCTTGGGCCTTTGCAACCTGGGCGGCAAATAGTCCAATTGGGCCAGGGCCAAAAATTACCACAACACTGCCTGCATTTACAACTGTGCGCTCTGTAAGGGCGTGTACCCCACAGGCCAGGGGCTCGATACAGGCACCTTGATCGAAGGTCAGATCCTCCGGCAGATGCATAACACTCTCCGCCCGGTTTACCACATACTCGGCAAAACCGCCGTTGGCTGCAGAGCCAATTCCCCGCCGCTCTGGGCAATGGTTGAGATCACCCCGCTTACAGTACCGACACTTACCGCACACATGATAGGTGGTTTGGGTAACCACCCTGTCCCCAATACTCCATCCGGTAACCCCTTCGCCCACAGCATCAATAATTCCGGCTACCTCATGGCCCAATACAACCGGCGGCTTTAGTGCAAAGCCACCCTCATTTATGTATACATTGTCGGTCTGGCAGATTCCCGCCCGTTTGATCTTGATACGCACCTGCCCAGGCCCAGGTTGGGGGGTGGGTATCTCGGTATATGTAATGTTGCCGGGCTCAATATTGGTTTTTACTAACGCTCGCATGGTCTTTCTCCTTTTTCGCGCGTATTTTTTATCATTAGATACATTTCTATGTACTATACCATTGCCTGCCGTTCAATCCAGTAAGGCTGCAATGAATCTTTAAGGTTTGTAAACTGGCTGTATAGCTGTTCAAATACCTGGGTTTGCTGGGGGATGGGATAAAAACTATCTTCCAGATCCCCTGGGTTCTGTCCAGATGAATCTATGGTGAGATCCAACCCTATGCAGATGGCTTTGACGATTCCACGTGCTGCAATTTCCTTGTGGTTGGGCCGGATGACCTCTTTGTTTAGGGCGCTGGCTATAAGCTGGCAGGTAAAGTTGCTGACTGCACCGCCACCGGAAAGGTACAACTTGCCCTCTGTTTGGGGCAATGCGGCAAAGCAGTCCTTAATGGACAGCACCATCCCCTCGTATACTGCCCGCATCATATCCATTCGGTTGTGCCGGGCGTTTAGCCCGTTAAACCCGGCACAGGCAAAGGGCTGGCGAAAGGGTGCTCGTTCACCGGCAATATAGGGATGGTATACTATCCCCCTGCTTCCCGGGGGTACCTGTTCCAGCTGCTGTTCCAGCTGTGCAAAGCTTAGCTCGCTGCACAGTATGCTTTTGGCCCAGTCAATGGTGGAGTTGCCGCTTAGCGCTGCCATTACCCGGATGTATTTTCCGGGGAAGATGCTGCACAGCGCGCTGCCGCTTCGGTTGGCAGTATCCACCTGATCTGGGGTAATGAGTATCTCGTTGCATAGGGTGGTGCCCAGAATGGTGCAGCCGTCTCCGGCATGGATCACCCCGGAGCCAAGAGCGGTGGCTGCCACATCAATACAACCGGTGATCACCGGAACCCCCACCGGTATACCACTTTGATCTCCAGCCTGCTTGGTGACAATGCCTGCTACTCCTGTAGAGGGCAACAAGGTGGGCAGCATCTTCTTTACCTGGGGAATTTCCAGCATGTCATACAGTTGGAGCAGATGTGTATTGGTAAAGATATTGGTGCCGGCAGTGGAAAAATCGGTGTAGTCACTGACAATATTGCCTGTAAGCTTATAGTTGAGCCAATCCTTGCAGTGAAGCACAGTGCCGATTTCCCCATAGCGCTTTGGTTCATGAAGCTGGAGCCACTTGAGGATTACCGGAAAGGCTCCGGAAAACAGCGCTGTGGAGGCATTTTTCTCCAGCATATTGTCTATCTGCGCCCAATCAACCCCAGGGATGGTGCCGGCTCTGGTGTCGTTCCAAAGAATGGCATTGCCACAAGGGTTGCCCTGTTTATCCAGCGGCCACATGCCGTCTCCCTGGGCGGTGATGCCCACACCGGCAAGCTGTTGCCATAGCTGGGGATTGCGCTGCTGAAGCTGTAAGGTAAGTGCGCAAAGCTGCTGCCAAAGGGCCTGCATATCCATCTCGCAGGCACCTTCAAAGGGCATCAGCACCTGGGTGGGAGCAGATACCAAGTCCAGCTGTCTGCCACTTTCATCTGCCAGTACCGCTTTGATGTTGGTTGTTCCGGCATCAATCCCCAAAACTACCATAACTGTTACTCCCCCAGATAGGCTTTGCTCAAGGATGGGTCGGCCAGCAGTTCTTCTCGGGTGCCGGATCTCTCTACCTCTCCCACCGACAGGATATATGCCCGGTGACAGATGGAAAGGGCCTTGAATGCATTCTGTTCCACCAGCATAATGGCGGTTCCCGCCTTATTGATCTCCTGAATGATGGAGAAGATTTGATCCACAATAATGGGGGCAAGCCCCAAGGACGGTTCATCCAGCATCATCAGCTTTGGCCGTGCCATAATGCCCCGGCAGATAGCCAGCATCTGTTGTTCCCCACCGCTGAGATGGCCGCCATACTGGTTTTCCCGCTCTTTAAGCCGGGGAAACAGGCTATAGCACTTCTCCAAATCCTGGCGGATTCCCTCTGCATCGTTGCGCAGATAGGCCCCCACCATCAAATTGTCCCGCACTGTAAGGTGGGTGAAAATCTGGCGCCCTTCCGGAATATGGGCAAGGCCTATGCTCACCAGATTGTACGGGCGCTTTGGGATAGGGCTACCCAGAAACTCTATAGTGCCGCCGGTAGGCTTCTCCACAGCGGAGATGCACTTGAGCAAGGTGGTTTTTCCCGCACCGTTTGCGCCCAGAACAGCCACAATCTCCCCTTGATTCACCTCTAGGGAAACACCTTTGAGTGCGCGAATGCCACCATAGGCGGCGTGTAAATTGGTAACCTTAAGCATGGCCTTCAGCACCTCCCAGATATGCCTCGATAACCACTTTATCGCTTTTTACCTCTGCGGGTGTTCCCACTGCAATGGTTTTACCGAAGTTTAGTACTGTGACGCTGTCGCAGAGGTTGGTCACCACATCCATGTGGTGTTCGATCATCAGTATGGTTAGATCAAACCGCTTGCGAATCTCACCCACAAACCCCACTAGCTCCAGGGATTCATCCGCGTTCATACCCGCTGCCGGTTCATCCAGCAACAGAAGCTTTGGCTCCAGGGCCATGGCTCGGGCGATTTCCAGCTTGCGCTGGTGTCCATAGGGCAGGTTGCCTGCCCGTTCACTGTATTTATCCGCTAATCCCACCGAGTCCAGCAGGTTCATAGCCTTTTGCTCTATCTGCTTCTCAGTTTTGAGGTATCTTGGTGTGCGCAACACAGTGTCTATCAGGTTGTACCTTGCATCCTTACTACAGGCAATGACTACATTTTGCAGCACACTAAGGTTGGTAAACAATCGGATATTTTGAAAGGTGCGCCCAATCCCCTCATTGGCAATGGTGTGAGGCTTATGGCCGGTGATCTCCTTGCCGCCAAACACAATTGCGCCGCTGTTTGGGGTGTAGATACCGGTGATATTGTTGAATATGGTGGTTTTCCCCGCACCGTTTGGGCCTATCAGGCCATGAATTTTGCCGTACTCCAAGGATACGCTAAAGTTATCTATTGCTTTTACGCCGCCGAAATTTTTATGGAGGTTTGTAATTTCCAGTACATTACCCATATTCAAGCGGCCCCCTTTTGCTTGCCACCAGAGGTTTTGTTTTTAACCCACCGTATTATTCCACTTATAGAAAACTCTTTGTAACCGCATAGGCCGTCGGGTCGCAAGATGATAATGGCCACCACTGCAAGGCCGTAGAAGAACATGCGGTAGTTGACGAAATTGCGGAAAAGTTCCGGCAACAGAGTGATCACCAGGGAACCCAGAATGGAACCGGTAAGGCTGCCCAACCCACCAATGACCACTGTAATGGTAAGCTCTGCGGATTTTGGCAGATTGAACATCACCGGAGTAAGAAACATCAGGTTGTGGGCATACAAAGCCCCAGCCCAACCGGCGAACATGGCGCTGAATACAAAGGACATCTTCTTATGTTTGGTGACATCGATGCCCACAGCTTCTGCAGCCAGCTCCTGCTCCCGGATAGCGGCAAAGCTGCGGCCATATTTGGAATGGATAAAGGTCCAGGCGATGATAACCGCCAGCACCAAACTGGCAACAGCTATGGGGAAGGTTGTGTATTTGGGGATACCCGCAAGCCCTTTGGCGCCGCCTGTAACCGGCTCTATGTAATTAAACAGCACCCGGATACATTCCCCAAACCCCAAGGTGGTGATGAGAAAGTAGTCCCCCTTAAGCTTAAGGGTTAAAGAGCCCAGCAGATAGCTCACCAAGCCCGCCACCAGGATTCCCGCGAGAATTGCCGGAATAAATGGCATACCCGCTTTGGTGGTGAGAAGGGCAGAGGTATAGGCGCCTATAGACATGAACCCTGCGTTTCCAAAGGAGAACAGCCTGGTAAACCCGGTAAGTACCGAAACCCCCAAAACAACAATCAGGTTGATACAGACAACAATGAGAACACCCTGTTGGTAATCGGTTAACATGCTTGCCCTCCTTTCTAGGCTTTTTCTTCCACCGTAACCCCCATGAGGCCGCTGGGTTTAATTAGCAATATGGCTATGAGCAGCGAGAAGGTTATAAGATCTCGCAAGCCGGAATTGAGGTAACCGGACACCAGGGTTTCCACCACACCGATGACCACCGCGCCCACAATTGCGCCCCGCACACTGCCCAAACCGCCAAACACCGAGGCAATAAAGGCCTTTAGCCCCACATTGCCCATGGTGGGATATACATTGTATTTCAGCCCCAGCAAAATGCCTGCGGCACCGGCCAAAGCACCCGCCAGCATAAATACCATGGCAAACATTCTGTCCACATTCACTCCCAGCAGGCTGGCGGTATAGCTGTTGGAAGCTACTGCGCGCACACCAAGACCAAACTTGGTTTTGTGTATGAGAAACTCCAAAACTATCAGCGAGACCGCTGCCACCACCAGGCTCATTAAATCCAGCACGCCAATTCTTGCGCCTGCGATGCTCACCGAGCTGATAGGCAAAACCGATGGAAACATCTGAAACTTGGAACCAAACAGCAACATAGCGCCATTTTGAAAAACAGTGGAAAGTCCCATAGCCGCTATCATTAAAAACATGGTGGGGGATTTGTTTTCCCGAATACGGCGATAAAAAAACCGCTCGTTCATTACGCTGATAAGCCCTGCTCCCAAAATACCCACCACCGCTGCCAAAGGAAAGGGCAGAGCTACCGCAGATACGCTGGTGAGAGCAATATACGCCCCCAGCATGGCAACCTCGCCGTGGGCCCAGTTGGAAAACCCCAGCAAGCTGTAGATAAGGGCATAGCCCGACGCTATCAGTGCATATACCCCGCCCACCGAAATACCGTTGATAAGCTGCTGCAACAGCATCTTCATCACCTCAATTGAGATACAAGTTGGAGGGGGACAATCTGCCCCCTCCAATTCACCTAAATATTTACTTGAACATTTCTATAAATACGTTTTCATTGCCCTTGATTTCAAAGATTGCCAGCTCTCTTTGGGGGTTATGGGTTGCGGGATCCACCGACATTTCTCCAATAAGCCCCTTGAAGGAGGTGGTGTTTTCAAGGCGATCCCGAATGGCTTGGGGATCAACAGAGCCTGCTTCTTCAATACACTGAACAATCCACATAAGGCCATCGTTGCCAAAGAGGCATTCCCCTTCCAGCCCTATGTTGAACTTAGCCTGGTACTCATCCCCGTAGGCCTTTGCTTCCGGCAGGCTGAATCCGGGGCGAGAGCAGTAGAAGGCGCCTTCCAGCGCACCTTCGGCCATTGCGCCCAGTTCCATAGAATCCCAACCATCATAGCCCACAAACTGGCAGGTAAGCCCCAGCTCTCTGGCTTGTTTGGCAATCAGGGCAACATCGCTGTAAATCCAGGGGATAAACAGCACTTCGGGGTTTGCCTGAGCAATTTTTGTAAGCTGTGCACGGTAATCGTTGTCTCCCGAGTTTCCTTCTTCTTTGGCTACAATGGTGCCGCCCCCTGCTTGGAAGGCATCAATGGTATATTGCGACACCCCAGTGGAGTAGGAGTCCCCTTTGTTAATGAGGATTGCGGCGTTCTTCATGCCCTTATTCAGAACATATTCAGCCATTTTTCCCCCTTGGAAGGAATCAATAAAGCACAGGCGGAAGGAGTATGGATGCAGCTTTCCGTTTTCATCCACAGTCACCAGCTCATTGGAAGCAGCGGTTGCAACAACCGGCACCTTCTTTTGATCCGCAACTGCAGCTATAGGAATGTTACAGCTGGAAAAGTTGGTGCCTACCACAGCAACCACCTTGTGTTCATCCACCAGCTTGTTGTAAGCGTTTACCGAATCCTGGGGCTCGCCCCGGCCATCCAAGCCGATAATTTCGATTTGTTTTCCCAGCACACCACCGGCGGCATTGATTTTTTCTGCGGTGAGCAGCATACCGTTGAGTCCCGCTTGGCCCCACAGAGCAGTATCTCCGGACAGAGCTGAAACATAACCGATCTTAATGGTGTCGCCAGAAGCAGGAGCCGACTCGGTGGCAGCAGTGCTGCCGGAACCGGCTTCTTGTGTGGACGCAGGCGCAGGAGAGGTTTTGCCACAACCGGCAAACAGGCCGGCTGCCATGGAAAGTGCGATAAATAAGGCTATTGGCTTTTTCATTATCTTTCCTCCTCTAATCTAATGGTTCGGGTATGCTTAAGATGACGGTGATCATCCTTTACACAAAGCAGTTGTTTCATCCTCAATCTCCCCCAGAGCTTCCAGCCGTTCCAGCTCGGCAGCCAGCTCCGAGTCAATGATTAAAATATCGATACATCTGGTGCGCAGTGCCCCCAAAACCGCCTTGGCCTTCCATGCGCCACCGGCCACTGCAATTACCTCGGGTATTTTGCGCAGGGTGGGTATATCCACCCCCATTACCCGCCTTTGCATCTGAATATCCTCAAAGTCTCCGTCTTGCTTGTAGTGGTTAAAACAGATATCCCCCACACAGCCTGTTTTTTTCAGGGAACAAAAGATTCCTTGATCCAGATACCCCTGGGAGACAATGGTGGCGTTGGATTCCAGTTGGCCAATTCCCACTACCGCTATGTCGCAGTGGTGTATCTGCTGTAAGGTCTGCTGCAAGATATCTTCTTGGATGAGAATATCTCTGGCCTGTTCGTTGTTCATTATGGCGGGGGCGTAGAGTATGCTACAGGTACAGTCCAATTTACCTGCTAGCATGTGGGTAATTTCGTCCGGCTTAATGGCATGATTGCTGGTGTTTAGTCCACCCACCAGCTGGACAACCCGGCAGTTTGGTTTGCTGCAGGCCCGCATACGAGAAAGGGTTTCCCAAAGAGTGACCCCCCAGGATACGCCAATCTTTTTGCCGTCCTGTATGTAATCGTCCAAAAATGCTGCCGCTTTTTTGCCAAGTACGGTGAGCAAGGGCTGCTCCTGGTGCTGCACATCTGCAATAATTGCTTGCTTGAGCGAAAAACGCTGTTCCAGCTTATTTTCCAGCACCACGTTTTCCTGTTCCAAGCCTTTGATCACAATATCCACAACACCGTCGTCCACCAGCGAGCTAATGATCTTGTTTACCCTTTGCCTGGAAAACTGAAGCTTTTGGCCGATCTGCTCCTGGGTCATTCCCACCTTGTAGTACCAGTAGGCAATTTTCACTTTTGTCTTTTGCTCAAGCATAGCGTATTCTCCATGATCATACTCTGTGCGACATTTGTCACCATCCATTACAAATGACACAGGTGATAGCCT
>CAYNCW010000021.1:0-14937 GCA_964395635.1 uncultured Oscillospiraceae bacterium | reverse complement strand
TTTAGCAGCTTGGGCAGCCATATGTTCACAGTGGTTCCCTCATCAGGAACACTTTCAATCTCTACTCCATAGGCCTTGCCAAAAAATATTTGAATGCGGTTATGCACATTCTGTACCCCAATGCCAAACTGTTTGCCCGAAGAGGTGTTGAGAATCCCTTCCAGCACTTCCGGTTCCATCCCAAGTCCGTTATCCTCCACCTGGATTAGGATTTTGGGATCCCGATCCAGCACCCGGATAATCAGCTGGCCGTGATCTACCATACGGTCGATACCATGGTAGATTGCGTTTTCCAAAAAGGGCTGTATGAGTATCTTCAGGCATTTATACTCCAGCAGGGCTTCCTCTATTTCCAACTTGTAGGAAAATTGATCCCGATAGCGGATTTTTTGTATGGTGAGATAGCTTTCTGCGTGAACCAGCTCATCCCGAATGGTGATCATCTCCGCCCCCCTGGAAATACTGATGCGAAACAGCTTGGACAGCGCCGATACCATGGTCACCGCCCGCTCTCCGTCGTTTTTCTCACACATCCATAGGATAGAATCCAGGGTGTTGTATAAAAAGTGGGGATTGATTTGGGCTTGCAGCGCCCGCAGCTCAGATTTTCGCAGCTGCTGCTCTTCCTGTTTAATCTGCTCCATCAGCTCCCCTATCCGCTCCACCATTTTATTGTAGGATTGGGAGAGTCGGCGTACCTCCATAAATCCTTCCACCTGTTGTTGTGGCACCAGTTTGGTGAAGCTTTCTGCCTCCAAAGCCTCCATGCGGTTCATTAGGCCGCGGATGGGCCGAGAAATCTGCCGGGAGGTTACCGCCGCCAGCAATAACACCAGCAGCAAAACCAATACCGCAACCACTGCTATGTACCGTATAATCTCCCGGTACATGTTGGCATAATCTTCTACATAGCTCACCCCCACCAACTTCCAATCGGTGTGGACAATGGGTTCTATGGTAACAATTTTATTGCCATTTTGCACATAGGTACCTTTTGCTTTGCCTTGTAAAAAGTCTAGATCCTCGCTCTTTAACCCAGAGTAAATAACATTTTGCTGAGGATGGTAGATGATGTTGTTTTGGGCATCCAAAATAAACACATATCCCCGCTTGCCGATACGCAGCTGGCTGCAGTACTTATCAATGGAGGAAAAGTTCATATCCATCATCAAAGTTAAATTATAATCTGAACTACCAACATCGTGCATGGTGATGTTGCGGTACAAGGTTACCACCCAGCTATATTGGCCTTTAAATAGGTTTTGCACATGGGGAGGCGAAAAAATATAGGCATTATCCGGGAACGGCCCCTTGGGAAAGTGCTCTTGCCCCAGAACGTTTACAGTATCCTTTACAGTATAGTTAACCGGCGCATAGGCCACCAGCTTACCCCTGCTGTTTACAATGGAAACCGCGGCAATATCCCGCCGCACCCGCTGTGCAGTACGCAAAACCCCCTGGAGGCGCTGACTGGCGGAATCATAGGTGTTGATGTCACCAATGATGGTTTCGGATACGTCTATCATATCCTGGACATACACATTGATGGTGTTGGCTACCTGCCCTACCACCTGGGCGGAGCTGGTGGTAAGGGTATCTTCCAGCATGGCGGTTACCTTGTTGTAAATCAGCAGCGCCACCACAATGGTGGCAGCCAGTGCAACACCGCTCATAGCCACTGTCAGGGTAAACCGTATGCCCCCCACCATCTCCCGCATATTGCCAGGCAGAAACCTGTTAAGGATTCGGCGCAATGTCTTCATGAGCTTCCCTTTCTGTCTTTTGTCGATTACGCATCTGAACTGGGGATAGATCATGATATTTTTTAAAGCAGTAGCTGAAATAGTGCCGGTCGGCATAGCCGGTTTGTTCCGCAATCTCCTGGATGGTTTTGTTGGTGGATATCAGCAGTTCCAGCGCCATCTCCATCCGCACTCTGGTAAGCAGGTTGGTGAATGCCTCCCCTTTGGCTTTTTTGATGATGGTGCTGAGATAGCTGGAGCTGACGTGTAAGGCATCTGACAGGGATTTGAGGGATAAATCACTGTTGGTGTAGTTTGCTCGGATATAATCGGTTGCACGCTGGGCCAAAATATCCGCTGTATCCATCCGCTGCTGGGCGATGGTATCCATCACCTGATGGCAAAGCCCCTCGAACCAGCTGCGGATTTCAGCCACCGAATCCCGCTTGTATAGCTCGGACATATAGCTGAGGTTATCCCCCACCTGCACATCCAGATCCTCCGAGGCATTTTTTGCGGCTTTGATGAGCTGGGAAAACAGCTCCACAAAACAAAGCTGATAGCTTTTGAGGGATGCCCTGCTAGCTTGGAGCTGGGAAAATAGCTGGGCCAAAAACTGGGATATCTCCTCTTTGCTGCCTGTCTTTATCATGGAGTGGAACAGTGTTCCCTGGGCATCGCTTAGGATAAACTCCTGCCCCCGTTCAAAGTCACCGATATGGATAATACGGCCACCACCACCTGCAAGGCGATAGTGTATGGCGGATATGGAGTCGTTGTAGGCCTCCCGGGCAAACTCCAGCCCGCTAAAGGGGCGGCTAACGCCAATGGTCACCGAAAAACCACCGTATTTGTGGATATGCTGGCGCACCTCCTGAATCAAGATAGGGGCATACTGGCGAATATTTTCCTGGGTATCCGAAAGCAGCACAATGCCGTTTTCCTCGTAGATAAAATCCTCTACCCCCAAATACTTCTCTCCCAGGGTTTTCGCAACCCCTGTGGCGGATAACAGCAGCAGCTCCATATCGTGGGTTTGTATCTGGCTGTCTTCTAAACAGTTGCGGTCTATGCTGATGGTAAACAGCAAAAAGCTCTCTCCGGTAAGCCTTACGTCATACCGTTCCACCTTGTGGGCTATCTCTTCAGGGGAGGGGCTGCCTTTGATTAAGGAAATGAGAAAACTATTTTTCAAGATGGTTCTATCCTTATCAAAGCGATCGGTGAGCATGGCAATATCCCTGGCTTGCCGCTCTTCTGCATCCAGCTTTGCCCGAATGTTGTCCAATGCACCTGACAGCTCCTGACGAGAAACCGGCTTGAGGATATACTCCACCACATTTAGCTTCAGTGCACTGACAGCATAGTCAAACTGATTAAACCCGGATAAAAACACAATTTTGGTTACAGGGCTCTGTTCCCGAATGGCGGTGGCCAGCTGTATACCATCCATAAAGGGCATTTTAATGTCGGTTATCACCAGATCCGGTATGGCCTTTTCAATTAAATCCAGTGCTTCTCGGCCATTGGCAGCCTCTCCCACCACTGTAAAGCCGTGTTGCTCCCAGTCTATGGTGGCTATAATGGCCTCCCGCACATCAGCCTCGTCCTCCACTACAATGGTTTTGTACAATTGTTTCAACCTCCCCGGTTTGCAAGCAATGATGTGGCCCCTCTTTGTACAATCTTTTTCTGTCTAGCCTAAACCCAATGGTCATCTTGAGACCAACAAACCCACTGAAGAACCCCCTAAATGGCAGTTGGTTTGTTAAAATATTAGTATACCATGTTTACAGTCGATAGGGAATCTTCCTATGGGCCGGTAATCAATTTGTAACCAGTTTTTAACTGTTTTGCTGTGGACATTGCTACACCAATATCGTATACTGTATGCATAAAGCTATGTGATCTAAGATGATGGGAGAGTACCTATGATGTTTCAGTTTGCTCACAATAATATAAATGTATTTGATTTGGAAAAATCCCTGGCATTTTATCGGGACGCCCTTAACCTGGTGGAAGTTCGCCGCAAGGTGGCCGATGATGGCAGCTTTATTCTGGTATTCTTAGGGGATGGAAAAACCCCACACATGCTGGAGCTCACCTGGCTGAGAGATCGCACCGACCCTTACAACCTGGGGGACAACGAAATACATATTGCCTTTACAGCCGATGATTTTGACGCAGCACATGCAAAGCACAAGGAAATGGACTGCATCTGCTACGAAAACCAAAAGATGGGCATTTACTTTATCTGTGACCCTGATGGGTACTGGCTGGAAATTATCCCAACAAAACTCTAAACCGCATTCGAATTTTTCCTTATATATAAGTGAACCATGGTAAATAGATAGCCGTGGTTCACTTTTTGTTTTAGCAATCTATCTTACAGATGACGATATGGGGCTTTGAAGCATAAAAATAGGTTCTAACATTGATTTCTGCATCCGATTTGGTATAATAGCTATAACAACATAATACAAAGCATGGGGGATTAATGAATGGATAACCTGTATTTTCAAAACGGAACTGCTATGGTAGGCGGACGAGAAATACCCTTTTCCCAGCGAGAAATTCAAAACAAGTTTCGTATATGGATTCCCCAGAGCTTCAACGAAGATTCCAATATGGAATACCGCTACACCTACCTTTCCAACTCCAGCAAAAGTCCTTTGGGCATTGCCCTTCGCTTTACCCCGGTAAGCAGCGGTGAGCTCAAGGAAAAGATGATCCTCAACTACTTTGGTCATACCCACGACTGTATAACCCTCACAGGTTGTAAGGACAGCCAGGTGGTGTATCGAGAAACTGAAAATGCCGGCAGTTATATGAGCATTTACTCCATGCGTTTTGCTGTGGATATTGCAGATGGGGTTTTATTTGGCTGCTTTAACTGTTCCTCTGATTTCGAGGGGGATTGGAAAGAGCCTGTGCTGCAAATGTTGTGCCAAATTGAGGTGTTCGACAAATAAACTTGTACCCATTCGGCAATAGTAGATAATTTTTTCACAGAATTTTAGAGGGTTCATAGATGGATTCCCTTCCATAGATTTGTTATAATAATCCTACGGTCTATTTGGCATACTGACAGAATCATAAGCAAAAATGTCAAAAATAGCAGAGGGGGTCTATAGCAAATGCCCAATTACAAAACCAAGGTTGCATTTAAAGGAACACCGGAGCAAAAACGTCAACTCATGGAGGTTCTGGCAAAGGTCAAGAATGAGAAGGGTGCACTGATGGGAGCCTTACAGCAGGCACAGCAGATCTATGGTTACCTGCCCATCGAAGTGCAAAAGATGGTAGCCGATGGATTACATATTCCTCTGGAGGAAGTGTATGGCGTGGCCACCTTCTACTCCCAGTTCTCCCTTAATCCCAAAGGCAAATACAAGATTCAGGTTTGCTTGGGTACCGCTTGTTATGTAAAGGGCGCTGGCGACATTATCGACAGCATCTCCAAGGAAATTGGAATTGCCGGTGGCGAGTGCACTGCCGATGGCAAATTTTCGCTGGACGCTTGTCGCTGCATTGGTGCATGTGGTCTTGCACCGGTTATCACCATCAACGAGGATGTGTACGGTCGCCTTAAGGTGGACGATATCCCAGAAATCATGGCAAAATATCGGGAAATGGACTAACAAAAAGGTACAAACCTGGATGGTATAGGAATGGGTGCCTCTACTGTCTACAACCAAAAAATGGCGGTATGCGGAAAGAGTTTCGTATACCGTCGTTTTTTTGCATCCACTTACAAAAGCGGCATATCTTGGTCCAATGCATGTCCCTGTTTCGGCCGGGGATACTGAAATCAGTACTCAATTCAACAAAAAAAGGATGTCTGTATGAAAATTGCATTTTACGATACCAAACCCTATGACCGTATCTGGTTTGAACCCCTTTCCAAAGAATACGGATTTACCATCAAATACTTTGAGCACAAACTCAACCTAGATACTGCCATACTCTCCAAAGGCTATGATGTGGTATGTGCCTTTGTTAACGATACTTTGTCCCGCCCAGTGCTGGATATCCTCCATCAAAACAATGTTCGGTTGATTGCTATGCGCTGTGCCGGCTACAACAATGTGGATCTGGAAGCCGCTAAGGGGCGAATACAGATTGTGCGTGTCCCCAATTATTCCCCTGCCGCAGTGGCAGAACATGCTGCTGCACTGCTGTTATCGGTAAATCGCAAAACCCACCGAGCCTATACCCGCACCAGAGACAACAACTTCAACATTAATGGGCTTATGGGCACCGATTTGCGCGGCAAAACAGCCGGTCTTATCGGTACCGGTAGAATCGGCCAGCTGTTTGCCGAGATTGTTCATGGTTTTGGTATGCGGGTGCTTGCCAACGATGCCTACCCGGTAGACAAGCCGTTTCTAGAATACGTTTCTCTGGACGAGCTGTTTACTTTATCTGATGTTATCTCCCTCCACTGTCCCCTGACCAAAGAAACCCACCATATCATTAACCAGCAGCGCATAGACCAGATGAAACCCGGCGCCATACTCATCAATACCTCTCGCGGTTCATTGGTGGATACAGAAGCGCTGTTGGAGGGACTTAAGTCTAAAAAAATCGGCGGCGCGGGACTGGATGTATACGAGGAGGAAGAAGAATACTTCTTTGAGGACAAGTCCAACGAAATTATGGCAGATGATGATCTCGCCCGCCTTCTAAGTTTTCCAAATGTGCTGATTACCTCCCACCAAGCCTTTTTTACCCGGGAAGCCATGCAGGCTATTGCTATGGTTACCATGGAGAATATCCATGCCTTTGCCAACAACAAAAAGCTGGAAAACGAAGTTTGCCCACCCAATAAGTAACAGCAAGACATGATAAACGCGATGGAGGGAGACAACCGGATTACCGGTTGTCTCCCTCCCCTGATTACAGCAAAGAGCTACTTATGAGCCGCTTCTGCTTTATTGTAGGTAACCATGCTGGCATCCCATTGCTTTTCGTTTTTGGCAATAAACAGGTTGGCAATCACATCGCCAATTACGTTCATGGAAGTAAAGGCCATATCCAACAGACGGTAGAAGGCAGAGATTGGCCCCATAAGATCAAAGGGCAATCCAAATACCGACAAGAAGGAGGCACCCAAAACAATGCCGCCACCGGGAATACCGGGAGCCGCCATGTTGATTAAGGTGGCTACCACCACCATGCTCACCAGTGTGGTAAAGCTCAGGTTCAGGCCGTAAAAATCCGATACAAACACCGCCAAGCAGCAGAAGGAACATGCCCCACCGCACATATTGATGGTACAGCCCAAAGGCAGCGTAAACTTAGAGATTCCTTCCGGCGCGCCAAAATCTTCGATGCTCACCTGGATGGTGGTGGGCAGTGTGGCAGAGGAGCTAGTGGTGGAAAAGGTCATCATCATGATTTTGGAAAGGCCCCTCATCAGATGGGACACCTTTATGCCAGTGGTTACAACAAGGGGCAACAACATAACCAAAATGAAGGTGGCAATACACGCCACATAGCAGCACAGGATGTATTTGCCCAAAGCAGTAAACATGCCCATACCGTATGCTGCCAGAGAATAGGCCATGAGGAACATAACACCGATAGGCGAGGTTTCCATCACATAGCCAAGAACACGGAACATAATGGTAGAAAAGCTGTTGAGCAGATTGAGCACCGGCTCGGCTTTTTTGCCGCAAGACACGATAGCCACCGAGAATATTGCTGTGAAGATAATTATAGGCAATATATCCCCTTTGGCCATAGCGTTAAATATATTGGTGGGAAAGATGTTGAGTAAAAAGCTGGTAACACTCATATCCGCAAGGGTACCTTCCCACACCGGTGCGTTTTCAAAGACCACCCCTCTGCCGGGACGAATGATGTATGCAACCCCAAAGGATACTGCCGCAGAGCAGATAAACAGAACTACATAAACAAAAACGGTTTTCAGCCCTATACGCCGCAACGTGCCAACATCCTGGATGTTCGCAATACCCCCAGCCACCGCACAGATCAATATGGGGACAATCATCATCTTAATTAAGGTAAGGTAAACATCTCCGATTACCTTCAGCTTAATGGCCACCTGTGGCAAAAGCAGTCCTAGTAGGATTCCCAAAGCAAAACCAATCGCTACCCTGACAAACAGCCGGTCTTTCCTCATTATGTAGTTTAACATGTATCGGCCTCCTCAAAAAATAATATCGCAACTCTTAGGTACCTAAGAGTAAAGCTACGCATCCTGTAACTCCATCATCTGGAAGATGGTAATATTCTCTGAAAAATCTTCAATGTTGGCAGCAATGCAGGTCAGGTGATACTGCTCTCCTGCATCTCTTCGGCAGATAACCGCTGTTGTTGGGGGCAATGTTCCCTCCCCCAGGTATCGTGCTGCGATTGCCGTATCCTCCAGCTCTTTGCGATTGGCATTGGGGAACAGCTTTTGCAAGCTGTTGGCGCATTGATCCAGCGCCTGTACGTGGGAAGCCACTACGGTTATTTCCTGGGTTTTCACATCCCCATTCAGTGTGAAGGCACAGTGGTGGATATGCATACTTTCTGTTGCAAGCAGGGTGGTCTTCACCCCAGCTAGGGCCATTTGTGTTTCCACCACCGGCCCGGCAACCGAATTTTTTACTGCAAACACCCCATATGTAATTTCCCGGTTTTTCAGTGCATCTGCAACCCCTTGTGCTGTCACCAAGGGTATAAACTCACAGTTGGTGAACTGCAAGCTGCGGGCAATGCTCATGGCAGCTTCCATAGAATTGCTATACTGCATACCTTGATAACCGATACGCACTTTCTCTGTATTCATTATATCGCCTCTTTGTTTTCAGATAGAGCCTGCTCCTTATACATATCCAAGGTTGTGGAGCCCCCTAGACAAACCTATGTAATTGTACCATTTCATACCCTAAGTTGGCAAGCCATACTCTCTGTTAACATAAAACAACCCGGGCTAGTATACCCGGGTTGTCAGATTGTAGACATAACTCTGCCGCAGCAGTTTGCATTTGTCGAAGGGGCAATTCACTGCCCCGAAAGACGCCTTAACCCGCGTCAGTACGCGGAACCGGGGCTGTATACCCGTGTTGTGTTTTACTGCTTCTCGCTATCCTTCCAGGGGCAGAGCTTGCGCTCCCACCAGTCCACCAAAAATACGCTGAGCAATCCAATTGCAGCTAAGGTACAGATCCCCAGGTACATCTGGGTGTACTCCAGTCGCAACCACATGTCCATAATGTAAAACCCCAGCCCCCATTTGGTGCCGAAGGTTTCAGCAAAAAAAAGCACAGAAATGCTGGTAGCCAGCCCAATCCGCAGCGCAGTAAACACACCGGGAATTCCGGCAGGCAACACAATCTGCAACAGTATCTGGTAGTTTTTGGCCTTTGCTGCCCGATAGGGCATAAAATACTCCTGGGGAATGGCCTTTACCGAATCCCTGGCCGCCAATATCACCTGGAACACCATGATGATAAAGATAATGAACACCTTGGACAGGTTGCCGATACCAAACAGCAGCATAATCAGCGGCAGCAGAGCAATTTTGGGCACCGGCCCCAGTATGTACAGAGACGGTGAGAAAAACGCGTCAACCTTACGAAAATACCCCAGCAGCAACCCTAAGGGCACCCCTATAACCAGCGCCAACGCCACACCTGCCAGCAGCCGCCCCACGCTATAGGCGCTGTGCTGCAGCAGGTTTTGCCAATGCACTGTAAACGCTGTCCCTACTTGTATGGGGGTGGGAAACAGCTTTCTGCCCACCGCCATGGCTGCAAACTGCCAGGCAGCCAGAACACTTACAACTCCAAGTATCCGCTTCATATCGCCTTTAACTCCACAATTCTGCTTTGCATATAGGCAGCTTCCTCCAGGTTGTGGGTGACAAAGATGGTGGTCATCCCCACCTTGTTCCAGATCCGCAAAAACACATCCTGCACCTCTCGTTTGGTCTGCACATCCAGGTTGGAAAACGGCTCATCCATCAACAGCAGCTCCGGTTCGTTAAACACTGCTTGACCCAGCGCCACCCGCTGGTATTGTCCACCGCTAAGGCGATCCGGATAGGCTTTTTCCAGCCCTTTAAGCCCCAAATCCGCCAGCAATGCCACGGCCTTGCTGGCATCGATCTGCTTATTTTCCAGCCTATCCAGCGCCACCAGGTTTTGGTACACCGTTTTCCAAGGCAGCAGACAATGCTTCTGAGGCATAAAGGCGGTGCGAGTGTGGGGCGGCAAGGCCACAGTACCCTGGTAGCCTGGATGCAGCCCCGCCAATATTTTTAGCAAGGTGGACTTCCCGCAGCCACTGGGGCCGATTATTGCAAGGCGCTCCCCTCTTTTAAGCTCTAGCCGAAAGTCTTTCAGTATAGGCTTATCGGAACTGTACCAGGCTTTTTCGATGTGGATATCCATTACAGCACATCTCTGGTGAGTTGTTCATAGGTGTACAGGGTTTCCACCAACTTTTTTTCCACCAACCACTGGGCAGCACGCTCTACCTGCTCTCTTTCCGGCAGGCTTGCATTTTGATAGGTAGGCAGGGTAGTCTCCATAGCTGCTGGAGGAAGCCCCAATGCTTGAATAACAGCAGGCATGTATTCTTCTTTGGGTGTGGATGCCATGTAAGCAATGGCTTTATCCACCGCAGCATAAAATTCTTTCAGTTCTTCTTGGCGGTTGTCTACGGTATCTTGGGTAAACAGCATTACGCTTGGTACAATCCCCAGCTGGCTTGCTGTTCCAATAACAACCCCACCGGATTGCTTCGCAGCAGTTACAAAAGGCTCGGGAGCAGCTATTGCATCTATCTGACCGGCTTCCAACAGCTCCAGACGAGAGGGGATTTTTGGCACTGTCACCTTTTCCACTCCATTGGGATCCTGACCCATATCGGTGAGGATACAGTCGGTTACATATTCGATGATGGTGTTGGTGCTCAGGCCAATTTCCTTGCCGGCCAAATCCTGTGCAGTGGCAACACCCTTGTCCTTACCTGCAACCAGTCCAAAATCACCATAGGTAGCCGAGGTGATATATACCGGATATTCTCCGTTTTGGGCAAAAACAGCAGCCAGCACATCCGAGCTGGTACCTTCCAGGTTACCGCTAAACAGTGCACTATCTCGGTCGGTTGCACTCATATATACGGTAATCTCTACGTTGTCTGCAAAATACCCTTGGGTTTGGGCCACCATAAAGGGAATGGCGCAGAGGTCGGACATCATGCCAACACGAAGGGGTGTTTTGGCAGACTGGTCCCTAGCTGCATTTGCAGCACTTTCAGCAGCAGCAGACTGCTGGGTTGCAGTGACTGTGGTGTCAATATTGGCATCCTTGGGTGTGCCACATCCGGCCAAAGCCAACACAAGGCAGAATACGGTTAGGTAACTAGCAAACAGCTTACAATTCTTCACAATGGTTCCTCCAAATATGGTATAACGGATTTTCAAAACCGGCAGATTTTAAGATACGGCCTACAATGCCGTCCACAATGCCGTGGTAACTTTCGCGTTTATCGTAAAACATAGGTACAGGCGGCAAAATCACCGCACCACACCGGGATAAGGTCAATAAGTTTTCCAGATGGATTTGGTGCAGAGGGGTTTCTCTGGTTACCAGCACCAACCTGCTTCTTTCTTTCAGGCATACGTCTGCAGCTCTGCAAAGCAGGCTGTCTCCCGAAGCTGTTGCTACCTTTCCAACAGTGGTCATAGAACATGGTACTATCACCATGGCATCCAACCCAAAGGATCCGCTGGCTACCGGCGCAAATAGGTCTTCGTTGCGGTGGCACAGCACCTTGGCCTTACCTGTGGAGATGCTCTCCACAAAGGCATTCCACTCTGCCCCGGTTTCGTAGGCAAACACCTTGCTGCCGTTTTGGGTGGCCACCAGATGCAGTTCCAGCTCCTGGGTGGCAAGATACTCCAGCAGGCGTTTGGCCAAAATGCTGCCACTGGCGCCGGTTATTCCTATGAGTATTTTTTTCATAATTATATCCCCAATGTAAAAAAATCCAACATAGCAAATGCAAAAAAGGTGATGCTTAATATCTGATTGATGCTATAGGCTGCAAAGATCATTTTATGCTTATTTTCCGGAACAACATTGTAATGTTCAATGCACAAAAGCACCGCCGATACAATAACACCCGCAAGATAAAAGGGACCGCGTTGCAGAAAAAACCACAGGCTCAGCAGCAGCAAAATGCTGGCAACATGGGACAAGGCAGAAATCCACAGCGCCCCCTTAAGTCCAAACCGGGCAGGCACTGAATGCAGCCCCTCCTGCCGGTCAAAGGCAATGTCCTGTGTGGCGTAGATGATGTCAAACCCCGCCACCCAGAAGCACACTGCCGCTCCCAACACCAAACAAGGCAAGCTGATGCGGCCGGTAACCGCGATCCACGCCCCCACCGGCGCACCGCCACAGGCAACTCCCAGAATAAAGTGGCAAAGCCAGGTGATGCGCTTGGTGTAGGAATAAAACAAAAACAAAGCAATGGCAAAGGGCAGCAGTATAAGGCAGAGTAGATTGAGCTGCCAGGCCGCCAGAGCCATTACCCCAAAACACAGCACAGTGATAGCGCCAGCCTCCCAAACCGAAACCTCGCCGGTGGGAAGCTGGCGGTTGGCAGTGCGGTGATTTTTTGCATCAATAAACCGGTCGGCAATGCGGTTAAAGGCATTGGCACCGTTGCGGGCTGCCAAAAGGGCTATAAGTATCCACACAAACACCGAAACTGGGGGGATCCTTCCAGCTGCCCATAGCATGGCAATTAACCCAAAGGGCAGTGAAAACACCGAATGGGAGAACATCACCAGATGCCCATAGCTCTTTAGCTTTTTAAAAACCATATTGCTTCCACCTGGCACTTACCTGACGTTTGACTTCCTCAGGCATTTCAATATCATCCGGCCATTCCCGATCATAGCCTTCGCTGGGCCATTTCTTGGTAGCATCCACCCCTAGCCGATGGCCTACAAACCGCATTGGTGAAGCGTGATCCAGCGCATCCAGCGGCCCGTGAGAGATCACTAAGTCCCGCTGGGCATCAATGTTGTTAAACACCTTCCAGGCAACGGTGGAAAGATCGTGAGGGTTAACCCCAGCATCCACCACAATCACCATTTTGGTGTACATCATCTGCCCCATGCCCCACACAGTGTGCATCACCTTTTTGGCGTGGGCAGGGTATTTTTTGTTAATGGAAACAATCACACAGTTGTGAAATACCCCTTCTAACGGAAAGTTGATGTCTACAATCTCGGGTGCCATCATCTTTAGCAGCGGTAGGAATATCCGTTCGGTGGCTTTGGCCATATAGCAGTCTTCCATAGGGGGTTTGCCCACGATGGTGGCCATAAACACCGGTTTTTTCTTCCGGGTGATTTTGGTAAGGTGGAATACCGGGTACATATCCTTTTCGGAATAATAACCGGTGTGATCCCCAAAAGGACCTTCCTCCCGCAGAGGTTCATCCACATCCACATAGCCTTCCAGTACAAATTCGCTATTGGCCGGGACATAAATGTCATTGGTGACGCATTTCACCATGGGCACCGGCATTTTGCGCAGGTAGCCGGCAAACAAAATCTCGTCGATCATTTTGGGCAGCGGTGCGGTGGAGGCATATACGGTGGCAGGATCACAGCCAATCACCACCGATACCGGCATTTTGCCGCCCCGTTTTCTGTATTTGTCGTAAATCTCTCTGCCATCCTTATGGAGATGCCAGTGCATACCGGTGGTGCGGGAATCGTATACCTGCATTCGGTACATCCCCACATTCTGCCCGCCGGTATCCGGATCCTTTGTAAACACCAGGGGCAGTGTGATAAACCGCCCCCCATCGTCCGGCCAACATTTTAGGATGGGCAGCTTGCTGAGATCCGGCTCCTCCACCACCTCCTGACAGGGAGCAGAGCCTACCTTGATAGGAAAAACGGTGAGCAAGCGGGCAAGGCTTGGCACTGATTTGATTTTGTCCAGGGTGGTAATATACCGGGAAATGTCCATGAGACCCGAAATGTCCGCCCCAATTTGGTCTAGGCTTTTTGCCCCCAGCGCCATACTCATGCGCTGGTAGCTGCCAAATGCGTTTATCAGCAGCGGATAGGGCGAGCCCTTAACTTTTTCAAACAACAGCGCCGGACCGCGCTTTTTTACAACACGGTCGGCAATTTCGGTGATTTCCAATAGGGGACTTACCGGTACCGAAATACGCTTTAGCTGGCCTTTTTGTTCCAGCTTGTGCATAAACTGCTGGATATCCTTGTATGCCATTGATTCACCTCTTGTGGAATGGTAGTTAACCCATTATAACACGCTGTTGCTCACTATCCAAGTGCCATATGGGAAATCAATACTGAATTTTTCTGGAAAACCGCTTGACGTGGACGTTAAGATACGATATACTATTGGATGGCAACAGAATATTACGAGGCGTAGCTCAGTTTGGTAGAGTGCCTGGTTTGGGACCAGGATGCCGCAGGTTCAAGTCCTGTCGCCTCGACCATTAAAAACCGTTGATTTAAGTCGGCGGTTTTTTTTATTACTTTCATGCGAATTTGTAAGTAGCAAGTCCTACAATTCCATTCGTACCCCGTTGAATATAGGATTTATCTATATGATCATTATTCGTTATTCCTCGGATTCCAGCACCTCTACTGTTATATCACCATATTCATCTACTGCCCTATTGAATATTTCAATAATCTTATCAATGTAACCAGCTAGCTCCTTGGCTCCTCCTTTTTTAATCGTTACATTTGCCGGTACATACATTAGTCCCGTTATGGAATCCCATAAAGCGTCCAAATTTTCACCATAAAAACTTGGCAGTTCTAATTCATCTTTGAGCATTTGATGCAGTTCTCCTAGTGTTCTGCAATCAGTAAAATTAATATATTGGTCTTTAGCAGGATATTCAAGCCATACTTTGTCTCTATATACCACTATATACCCTCCCCAACTATTTCTACAAATGTCCAATAATGATCGTAGGTAGCAAAGATAATTTCTTTCCTAATTATAGCAACAAATTCCTTAATATCTGAATAAATTTATAAATTTCATATGAGTGCACAATATATATAGGTGGTGGTTCTATAATAACCCCAAAACACCTAAATTTGACACCAAGGAGAAACACGATGATAATTAGAAAACTAGAAAAAAAGGATTTGCCGCAACTTGCA
>CAYNCW010000020.1:0-15212 GCA_964395635.1 uncultured Oscillospiraceae bacterium | reverse complement strand
GATCTTGCCGCTCTTCTTACCTGTAATTCGTACAGTAAACTCTTCATCCTTAGGATACTCTGTGTCGTGCATCAGCACTTTCTTCACAATGACTGTAACGCTGCTGGAACCAAGGCTAGCCGCAGCCTGAACATTACCGGCAAATGCCATTGTACTCAAAGCAATCAGGGCCACCATAGCCAGACTGACCACCTTTAAAAGGTATCCCTTGCGCGCACCAAAAAAAATGCCCAACTGTTTCATTTTGTTCCCCTCTCTTTAGCTACCAAAATATTGATAGAAATTGTTTCCATTTTATTGTAGCATTATATTGCTGCTTGTCAACGGGGGGATATGTAAACAAATTTGAAATAATTGGATACTACTGACTATTTCTTTCTGAAAACAATCTGATCTCCTTGTTGCATCATTGCCAACCTACCTTTTTTGTGGAGGTAATAGAGATGAGAAAGTGCCTCGCCTGTTGCATACAATTGCTGGGCTACCGGAAAATCACTCCAGTTTTTGTAGGTTAAGCTCCACTGCATGTGAGATGCCACCTGCCATGCATACAAAAACCTATCCCCCACAATGCCCAACACTTCAGCAAGGCGCTGCTTGTGGTGGTGCTGCAATTCATCAATTCTCTGACCAAATTCGCTAAACACCATCCGGTGTCCCGGCAACACTGTTTCCACCTTGAGTGGTCTCAGTCGTTCTAAGCTGTTTAGATAGGTACCCAGCACATCCCCGCTGTTATCATCCCATTTGGTAATATTGGGGGTAATACGCCCCAGAATGTGGTCTCCAGAGAAAAAAAGGCGTTGGCCTTCTTCATACAAACACAGATGCCCCTCGGTATGCCCCGGGGTATCTACACAGCACAGGCGGTATTTGCCTATTCGCAGGATATCATCTTCCTTTAGATAGATGTATTCACCATGGAGCGGTGGGCCGGTTTCTGGTTCCCGAGAATCCATAATTTCATCGTAATGCTCCAGCAGCTCTGGTGCATTGCGCTTAGAAAATTCGGTAAATTTGCGAATACCCAGTTTTTTTGTATACTGTCGTACCGTTTCTCCATCAATTTTGGAGCAGTAAACTCGGTTTTCTCCTGTGGCCAGATCCCGAATCAAGCCGGAATGATCTTCGTGCATATGGGTGAGAAAAAAATCGGTGCGGCTTCTATCCACCTTCAGCTCCTCCATTGCCGACAGCACCGCCTGGCGACAAACCTCCCGTTGAAACCCCAGATCTATCCAGAGGCTTCTGCCGTCCCCTCCATGGATATAGTAGTTGTTAACCGCCTTTAGTGGTGTTCCAGGCAATGGAACCTCTATTCTGTAGATGCCTTCCCGAATTTGTTCTATCATGGTTTTTCTCCTTCAAGCGAACTCTGGTACAAAACAGGGCTATTATACCATAAAATTTCTATCCTGTAAAATAATACTGTATTATACCACTATATCCTTTGTTTTTTCTTTTTCATCCTTGCAATGCTGCACAAACTGTGGGATACTGTTGGGTAAGGGGGGGATATCAGTGATTAAAAAAGCCTATGGAGCCGCAATTTTACACGCCTGCTTTACTGGGTTTTCTTTTTTATTTGTCAAGTTGGCTCTTGGTGCTTCCGGGCCGTTGGATGTTTTGGCACACCGCTATGGTGTGGCTCTTATTGCTGCAGCAGTTCCACTGCTGATAGGCAAGGTAAAGGTGAAGATCTCAATTCGAGAATGTCTTTGGGTAGTGGTGTTGTCTATCTTTTATCCCATACTCTTTTTTTCCCTGCAAACCTTTGGCTTACAGTTCGCAAGTTCCTCCGAAGCCGGTATTATTCAGTCCACCGTTCCCATATTTACCCTGTTGCTGGCATACCTTCTGCTCAAGGAGCGGCCTACCGGGCTTCAAATGGTGTTTGTATGCCTATCCATCAGCGGTGTACTCTTTGTGTCGATTATCAAGGGACTGGATATAGGTGGGGATCTGCGAGGCATCTTGTTGCTATTGAGTGCCACATTGTCTCTAGCTTGTTACAATGCCTTCACCCGCAAGCTTGCCAAACGGTATACTACCTATACCTTAACCTTTATTATGACCAGCCTGGGCTTTATTGTGTTTACAACCATTGCTCTTGTAGGCCACGGTGTCAACGGCAGTTTATCGAGTTTTGTGTCTCCTCTGGCCAAGCCGTCTTACATAGTTTCAGTGGTGTATTTGGGGCTTTGTTGTTCCTTTGGTACTTCCTTTCTTTCCAACTTTGCTCTATCTCATATTCAGGCTTCTAAGATGAGCGTTTTCAGCAACTTTGCCACGGTGGTATCTATAATAGCCGGTGCCATCATCTTAAGTGAGCCATTGCGGTGGTATCACATTGTGGGTGCTGCTATGATTATTGCCGGTGTGCTGGGCACAAATTATGTGCCAGTGGCAAAGCAACCCCAGGATACAGCTGACTCTGCATCTCCAACCCAATAAATAAAAGCTGCATTGCCTATCACTCTCTTGGGAGTCGGCGATGCAGCTTTTTATTTACTGGCGGTCTTTTTGCAATAGGATGCGGTCGTTATCCAGATCCTTTTGGCTTTTTTGTTTAAATATAGTCAGCAGCTTTTCCACTGTCATATCCCGGCGGGCATCCCCGGAAATATCCAGGATAATCCGCCCCTCATCCATCATAATGGTGCGGTTGCCCAACCGCAGTGCCGATGCTATGTTGTGGGTGATCATAATGGTGGTGATCTTGTCTTTTGCCACAATCTCTTGGGTTAGTGCCAACACCTTATCTGCTGTAGCGGGATCCAGCGCTGCTGTGTGTTCATCCAGCATTAAAAGCTTTGGGGTGACAATGGTTGCCATCAGCAAGGTGACTGCTTGACGTTGCCCACCGGATAAAAGCCCCATCTTGGTTTTCAGCCTATCCTCCAGCCCCAGGTTGAGCTGCGCCAGTTTCTCTTGAAACAGCCGTTGATCCTCCTTGCTGAGCCCAAGGGAAAGCTTTCTGCCAGTGCTGCGCAGATAGGCCAGGGATAGGTTTTCCCCTATAGTCATATTGGGGGCGGTTCCCTTCATGGGATCCTGAAACAGACGCCCCATTGTCTTGGCTCGTTTATATTCCGGCATAAAGGTAATGTTTTGATTATCCAAAGTAATGCGGCCGCCGTCCACCAAAAAAATACCGGATATGGCGTTGAGCAGAGTGGATTTTCCTGCACCGTTACCGCCAATCACCGTTACAAAATCTCCCGGTGCCAAATGCAGGCTGAGGGTATCCAAAGCCACCCGTTGGTTGACACTGCCTTTGTGGAACACCTTTGTAACACCATCCAGCTTAAGCATCCTTTTCACCTGCCTTTTTCAGCCTGTATACCGACAGGGCATTTTTTAGTGCAGGGTAGGATATGGCAGCCGCCACCAGCAGTGCAGAAAGCAGCTTGAGATCGGATGCGTTGAATCGCAGCGAAAGCACCAGCGCCAGGATAATGCGATAAATTACCGCGCCCACAATCACCGCGCCTATATTCCAGCCCACCGATTTTCGCCCAAAAATAGCTTCGCCAATAATCAGCGATGCCAGCGCCACAACCACCATGCCTATACCCATGCTGATGTCCGCAAACCCTTGAAACTGTGCCACCATTGCACCGCTAAGCCCCACCAAGGCGTTGGCCAAACACAAACCCACTGTCTTGGTAAAGTTGGAGTTAATGGAAGAAGAACGCACCATTTCCTCGTTGTCCCCGGTGGCCCGAATAGAAAGGCCTAGCTGAGTGCGAAAGAATAGGATTAATGCTGCCGCCACAAAAATGGTAGCCACCAGGGGCAGCACCATCTTGCTGACCCCTTCCCCACCCATGAGTTTTCCAGACAGGGTAAAAATGGTGGGAATGCGCAGCAAAGCCACATTGGCTTTGCCCCCCATAATCCGCAGGTTGATAGAATACAATGCCGTCATGGTTAAAATACCGGCCAGTATGGGCTGTACCCGCAGCTTGGTCTGTAAAAGTGCACTGCACAGGCCCGCTGCTGCACTGGCCAGTACTGCCAGAACAATACCCAAACCCGGATTCCCACGGGCTGTGAATACAGCACAAACAGCTGCACCGGTGGTAAAGCTACCGTCCACCGTAAGGTCGGCTATATTCAGCACCCGGTAGGATACGAAGATGCCCAGCGCCAGCAAAGCATAGATAAGCCCAAGCTCCACTGCGCCAATAAGAGCTACCGAACTCATAAAAACACCTCCTAGGATTTGGTAACTGTCTGACAGTATACAGTATCAGCTTATTTGTTTTCGCCACCAAACACTTCCACGTTGGAAAGACCACTGATATCAATATTCAGGGCATCGGCAGTATCCTTGTTGACAATGGCCCGGAAGTTTTTCATGGTAACCACCGGAAGCTCTGAAACGGGTGTACCCTTGAGAACTGCATCGGTCATAATAGCGGTTTCTTTACCCAACAATGTGTAGTCGATGCCCACTGTAGCAAGACCGCCGTCCATCACCATAGAGTCTGCGCCGGGGTAGATGGGCAGGCCTGCATCCAGTGCAACCTGGACAAAGGCTGGCATTGCTGTGGCCACAGTGTTGTCAATTGGTGAGAAGAATGCGTCCACCTTGCCCACCAAGGATTGGGCAGCTTGTTGCACTTCGGAGGTGTTGGTTACCGTGGCTTCCAGGTAGGCAATGCCGTTGGCATCGCAGTAAGCCTTAGCATCGTTAATAACCGAAACGGAATTGACTTCGCCAAGGTTGTAAACAAAGCCAAAGGTTTTTGCGTCGGGGGTGAGTTGTTTTGCCAGCTCAAAGATGGGGCCAACCGGGATGGCATCGGATACGCCGGTGACATTGCCCTCTGGTTTTTCCAGGTTGCTCAACAGTTCTGCCGCCACCGGGTCGGTGGATGCGGAGAAAATAACCGGAATGGTGTCGGTTGTGCTGGTGGCTGCCTGGGCTGCCAGAGTGGCAATGGCTACAACAGCATCAACCTTGTTTCCCACAAAGCCCTGGGCAATGGTTGTTAGAGAGCTCATATCCCCTTGACCGCTTTTGTGTTCAAAATTTACATCTGTATACCCAAGAGCTTTCATCTCTTCCAAAAAAGAAATCCGTATAGTGTCCAACGAGGGATGCTCCATCATCTGGATAATGCCTACAGTAATTTGTTTGTCAGCTTCATTTGCTGGAGATTGGCTGTCCACAGCAGAGGATTGAGGGGTAGATTCCACAGGTGGTGTGCCGGTTTCGGATTTGGGGCTGCATCCGGAAACAACGGTAAGCATAAGCGTTGCGGCAAGAATGGCAGTAAGTAATTTTTTCATGACGATTTCCCTCTTTCTGTTTATAATGGTCGTATACAAATTTTTTGTTGGTTTTTATCTACCGGCGGATGGATGCAAAAAAGCCTGCCCTTGTTGTATCACAAGGACAGGCTATAAACCTGCGGTACCACCTTGATTGCCATGCTATATGTATCGTTAAGCATAGCCGCCTCTACAGAAGTGCCAACACACTTCCTGCTCTGTAACGTGAGCTAACGGCGCAGATACTAGGGACTATTGCCCCGTTCACATTGCCCTCTGAGGTCCATTTGCTCATCTGCGGTTCTATCGGGGTTCCAGCCTAAGCCCCAACTCTCTATAAGCGCACGGTGAGTTTAATCTCCTCGTCATCGGTTTCTCTCATTTAAGCATATGGACATTGGTTTTGTCAAGAGTATATCTATAAAAAAAATATATTTTTATCTGACAATCCAGGACAATCACCATGTGGTACATGAAGGCTTTGTAAAACGCACATACTATTGATTATCTATACAAGGAGAGGTTTTTATGGAGCAGCAAACCAAAAACACATTCCCCGCGCAACATCAAAACCGACAACCCGGCCGTGAAGCAGAGATGAATCCCCTGCCCCAATACGACAACCCCGGCTACAAGGCAGCGGGTAAACTAGCCGGAAAAAGAGTGCTGATTACCGGGGGCGACAGTGGAATTGGCCGGGCCGTGGGTGTGGCAATGGCCAAAGAGGGGGCAGATATAGCGATTGCACATCTTTGCGAAAACAGCGACGCGGATCAAACCGTATCAGCAATCACCAACCTGGGACGCAAATGTGTAAAAATTGCCGCAGATCTGCGAACTGAGGATGCCGCAAAGGATCTGGTGGCTCAGTCTGTGGGGCAACTGGGTGGGTTGGATATTCTAGTGAACAACGCTGCCGTGCAGTTTCCCCAAAACAGTATATTGGACATTACCAAGGAGCAATTGCAGCAAACCTTTGAGACCAACTTTTTTTCGTATTTTTATCTCACCAAAGCTGTCCTCCCTCATTTAACCTGTGGCAGTGCTATAATCAACACCGCTTCGGTAACTGCCTTTGAAGGCAATGCCACCTTAATTGACTATTCCTCCACCAAAGGGGCAATTGTTGCCTTTACCCGTTCTATGGCCTTGTCCCTGATATCTTTGGGGATTCGGGTGAACGCGGTGGCCCCAGGCCCGGTTTGGACTCCTCTGATTGTATCCAGCTTTTCCCCAGAAAAGGTGCAAACCTTTGGATCCAACACCCCCATGCAAAGAGCTGCACAACCTTATGAGCTGGCTCCTATGTATGTCTTTTTGGCCTGTGACGACTCCTCCAACATATCCGGCCAGGTTTTCCATGTAAACAGTGGTACTATTGTAAATTAATTAAGTGGCTGCAGCAAAAAAGCCGGGGTTGTTCCCGGCTCTTTTGGTTTATGCGATAGTACTATTTGAAGACTTTCTATCTTCGGTAAAACCCGTTAGCCGTAGCAGTAAGCTTGGTCCAGGTGGCACAGCCCACAACTCCGTCCGGTGTCAACTGGTTTTCCCTTTGGTAGCGAATAACCCCTTCTCTGGTTTTGGGACCAAATATTCCGTCCACTCCTACAGCAGGAATACCGACAGTGGCCAATGCATCCTGTAGGGTTGCCACATATACATTTTGGCTACCTTCCATTAGCATTGGGTAGCCTGCAGAACAGGCCGGTTTGCCAAACCGTGCATCAAAATGTACCCAGGTGGGAGTTAAATACGCCGGTTCCACATAGGTCCAAACACCTAGGCTGGATGCCAGATTGCGCAGCTGGTTTCGGTCGTTGTTGGAGAGATTCTGCCCCACATCAAAGGATGTTCCCGCATAGTGCTGGGACTGGTTACCATGTCCACCCTCACCTATGCGCCGAAAGGCATAGCCTACATAAATAGGCCGTCCCCAGGCTTCACGGGTTTTGTTCCAAGATTCCATGGTGCGTATGGTGGTCCAAATCAAATCCGATTTGGACTTGCCACGAAATTCAGCCACGGTTAAGCTGTTTCCCACTGAAAACGGCATAGGGCTGTACAAATCCCGGGCATAGGTTTCCATCTTACCGGTATGATGGTTGTAAATAAGTATATTGATCATTGCTTTTCCCCGCCTATGTTCAAAATAACTGTGTTTACTATTACTGTATGCGAAGCAGAATTTTTTGTGTGAAGCTTTTTACATTTTTTATGCTTCATAATGTTTTTTAACCCTCATATACTAATCGGGTTAAAGGAGTGATTTGCATGTCATTAAAAAAATGCCCTTTGCTTTTGCTTGCAGTGGTATTTTGTTTTTTTGCAATAGGCCCATTTGCTCTACAGTCAAAGGCAGCCGCGCCAGAGGGTGTTTCGGTGCCCATTTTTATGTACCACAGCTTGGATACCAAAAAGCGGGATATCTGGACACTGAGCCCTGATAGTTTTGAAGAGGATCTGCGGTATTTATCTGAAAACGGTTACCAGGCAGTTTTTATATCGGAACTCATAAACTATGTGTACAACGGAACCCCCCTGCCGGAAAAACCGGTTGTGCTCACCTTTGACGACGGTTACTACAACAACTATGTGCAGGGGTTGCCGCTTGTAGAAAAGTATGATATGAAGATGGTTTTATCGGTGATTGGTAAGGAAGCGCAGCTGTTTAGCGATATAGAGGATCTAAACGAGCAATATGGCCACCTAAGCTGGGAACAAATGGGACAGCTGCTAAGTTCAGGTCGTGTCGAACTGGCCAACCACTCCTGGGATATGCACAGCCACAAAAATGGTAGAAACGGCTGTTGCCGTGTGGGTGGTGAAAGTTTAGAAAAGTACCAAAAAACCTTAACGGAGGACGTTGGCAAACTGCAAGATATGCTACAGAAGAACTACGACGTTACTCCCCAGTGTTTCACCTATCCCTTTGGCAGTATTTGCAGTGAAGCAAACGATATATTGCAGCAGCTAGGATTTAAGGCAACCTTATCCTGTTACGAAGGGGTTAATACCATCTCCCAAGGGGATACTCAGTGCCTTTTAAACATGCATCGCAACAACCGCACCCCCAAAAAAAGTGTGCAGTATTTTATCGAAAAGTTTATGAAATAGCATACACACCGTTTTTCAGCTGCCTACTTGGGGGAATTTACGCCTGACAAACAGCTGTAATACTTGGAGCATCTATCGCGTACAATCTTTTTCATTGCAAATTAAATTGACATCTTTTTTACAGTATGCTATACTCACAGCAAACTGAATACACCTGGGGAGCTTGTATACAGGCTGAGAGGAAATTGGAAAGTTTCGACCCATAACCTGATTTGGATAATGCCAACGTAGGGAACACACACACAAACTGTGAAAGTGAAATACACCCTATGTGGTATATTTCACTTTATTTTTTGAACACCGCCAACCCAACCTTAATCGGAGCAAACTGTTTGAACTGGCCATAGACAACCAAAAGCCTAGACAATACAATCCTCCATGCCGGAACACGAGGATTCCTGTATCATATGTACAAAATGTGTGCTATGCGCAATATGTAAGATCCTCAAAGGCGCAGATATTGCCCCTATTTAAGAGCTACATTTAGTATATCTCCAATAGTACTTACTGCAAAAGGAGTGTTTTACCATGAAAGCCCGTGGATTGATTTTTGATCTGGATGGCACCCTGCTAGATTCTATGCCGGTCTGGGAATCTCTTGGCCAAAACTATCTTCGTTCCAAGGGAATCGCTGTTGATGAACAGCTGCTAAAGCAAGCCCTTGCTCCTTTTACACTTTTGGAAGCTGCCCGGTATTTTATAGACCAATACGGCCTGGCTTTGGATGAACACTATATTGTATCAGAAATAGACCAGATTCTAGCTTCCCAATACCTGTATACAATCCCCCTAAAGCCTGGGGTCAAAACCTTCCTGGAAAAACACCGCCACCTGCCTATGTGTGTTGCAACCGCATCTCAACGTTGCTTGGTGGAACAAGCTTTAAAGCGTCTGGAGATAGACAGATACTTTTCCTTTACTTTAACCTGTTCCGAAGCTGGACGCAGCAAACAAGACCCCCAATTGTTTTTACAGGCAGTCCGCCAACTTGGCTTGCAGCCGGATGAGGTGATTGTGTTTGAAGATGCCCCGCACGCCATCCGCACCGCAAAAGAAGCGGGGCTCTGGGTAGTTGGTGTGAAGGATCCAGCCTTCGCCCAATATCAGAAAGAAATTCAACAAATAGCTGACTGTTACGTGGATGATTTATTAGAAGTTGAGGTGAGTTCATATTAAAAAAGTATTGACAATTGCTGGATCAGATCCAAGCGGCGGTGCCGGCATTCAAGCGGATATCAAAACCATTACCGCCCATAAACAGTATGCCATGAGCGTGGTTACAGCACTAACCGCACAAAACACCACTGGAGTATACGGTGTGTTGGAGGTGTCTGCGGAGTTTGTGGCACAACAGCTGGACTGCATTTTCACCGACATATATCCAGACGCAGTGAAAATTGGTATGGTTTCCAGTGAGGAAATTATACAGGTAATTGTAGCAAAACTACAGCAGTATAGTGCCAAAAACATTGTGGTGGACCCGGTTATGGTTGCAACCAGTGGCGGTAAACTTTTGCGCAACCAAGCTTTAGATGCGATGGTAACCCAACTGCTGCCCATCGCCCAAATTATAACCCCCAACATCCCCGAGGCAGAAGCACTAAGCCATATGGAGATTCACACTAAGCGGGATATGGTGGAGGCAGCCCATAAAATCTCTGCTTTGTTCTCCGGAGATATCGTGTTAAAAGGCGGACATTTAACCGATAGTGCTGATGATTTGATTTTGTCTGGCGGCAAGGTTATCTGGCTACCTGGCAGCAAGGTGGAAAACCCCAACACACACGGCACCGGGTGCACCCTCTCCTCTGCCATTGCCTGCGGGCTGGCCAGCAATCTTACCACCCTGCGCAGCATTTATGCTGCCAAAAGCTATATAACTGGCGCTTTAAACTGGGGGCTAAACCTGGGTAAAGGGAACGGGCCTCTTAACCACATGTATACACTTTAACATCTGTGATCACAAATTACAAAACCGACCTGTTGGGTTCCCTAAAGGAATTTAGCCAGGTCGGTTTGTGTATATTTTATAGCTTATTCTTGGGGATGCACATGCACCATGCAGTGGCCGATTGGCAAACTGCTTGCCTCCACCAGGTCATGCACCCGCTCAGCTATGGTGTGGCCTTGGGCAACTGTTATATCAGGGGATACCACCACCTCTATATCCACAAAAATAATGTTGTTGCTCAGTCTAGTGCGCAGGTGGTCTATCCCCTCTACCCCATTTACAGATTGGGCTATCTTTTGTATAGCGGTGCAGGCTTCGTCGTCTGCAGCATGATCCACCAGCTGTATCACCGCTGCCTTTCCAATATCAAAGGCTGCTTTTAGAATAATACTGCAAACCACTATGGTAGCTACCGGTTCCATAAACCACAGTCCAAGGCAACTTCCCCCTACACCAATTAGAACTGCAACTGAACTGATAGCATCTGATCGGTGGTGCCAGGCATCGCTCATAAGAGAGGTGGAACCGCACTGTTTGGCAACCCCACGGGCGTACCAGAACATCCACTCCTTGACAAGAATAGAGCCAGCAGTGGCTACCAATGCCAGGAGAGTGGGCATACCGCTGGTGCCATGAAAAATTTTTTGTATACCCTGGTATCCCAAAAACAACGCCGTCATCCCCAGCATAAATGCCAAGAACATGGATACCACCGACTCGATTCTCTGGTGGCCATAGGGGTGTTCCTCATCTGCCTTTTGGTTGGAAAGTTTAAGCCCCACCATCACCATAACTGTGGTAAATACATCCGATAAGGTGTGTACACCATCCGATAAAACTGCCATGCTCCCACTTGCAAAACCTGCCACCAACTTTACGATAGTCAATACAATATTGACCACTACCGTAACCATCGCTGCCTTTTGCAGCAGCTTATAACGCAGTTCTTGATCCATAACAAGCCCCCCTTTTATACACAAACAAAATACGCCTGTGGAACTCAGTCCCACAGGCGTTGCCTGCTGCCCTGGGATAACCCCATACGGTTATCCCTTCAAAGGCCCGGTTTGGCCGGTATATATGCCATACACCTGGCTAACCTGATCCGTTTTAATATACTAGTTTATGCAACAACAAGGTCTTGTGTGACAACTTAGTTTGGCTGAAATGTCCAACCGTTGTCGTCATGGTAAATCATCTGACGGGTCATTCCTCCGTCCACCACAAGATTCTGTCCGGTAATAAAGGAGGCTTGATCACTGGCCAAAAATTGTACCGCTTGCACTATATCTTTTGGAACACCCACCCGCCCCACCGGGTGTTGCTTTTTATCCGATGGGGAATGGGGATCCCCATCCAAACAGTCCGCTGTGTCAATCCAGCCGGGACTTACGGCATTTACCCGCACATTTCCCGCCAAACTCACGCTCAGAGCATGGGTGAGGGCGCCGATGCCACCTTTGGCAGCGGTGTAGCTCTCGGTGTCCGGCTGGGACATAAATTGCCTTGAGGATGAGATGTTCACAACCGAAGCACCCACCCCAAAGTTTTCCAGCAGCAACATGGTAAGGGTGTAGGGCGCTGTTACCCCCACCTGCAGCACATAGTTAAATGCATCCCAGCTGCAGCGGGACTGTATGCCTTTCCGGGTGAGGCATGCGTTATTAACCAGCAGATCCACGCAGCCAAATCGGCGGATAATCTGCTGTGCAAATTGTTCCAGGCAGTGTTGCTGCCCCACATCCCCTTCAAAAAAGAGAACCCTCTCCTTTGAAAGCGTTTGCTCCAGCTCTCTGCCCTTGGGGCCATCTATATCCATAAACGCCACCGAGGCACCTGCTTGGGCAAAGCTTTTCACCAGAGCACGGCCAATCCCTCCGGCCCCACCGGTTATAACACAGACCTTACCGTTCCACATCAAGCAGCTTGTTCATCCTTTCAAACTGACTAATCCTTTAGCACCTGGACAATTTCCTGCATTCTTTGGGGAATTTGGATACCCTGTGGGCAAAGAGGGATACACTGACCACAGCTGGTGCAGCAATCTGCCTGATGCTCTTTACCCAGCAGCCGATTTGCCATAATAAAGAAGTCCTTATTTCCATTCAAACGGTATTGGTTGTAGTTTGCAAATACCTTGGGAATATCCACACCGAAGGGACAATCCATACAGTACCGGCAGGCTGTGCAGGGCACCGTTCCCGATTTGCGATACTCGGTTAGGGCATTATCCAACACTGCATATTCCTCTGGCGTAAGAGGTTTAAAATCGCTCATTGTTTGTATGTTGTCCACCATCTGATCCATATTGGACATACCACTGAGCACTGTAAGTACACCCGGCAAAGAGGCCACATATCTAAGGGCCCAGGATGCAGGGCTGGCGTCCTTATCTGCAGCTTTAAGCACCTCTACCGCTTTATCACTTAAGGTAGCCAGTGCACCGCCTCTTATCGGCTCCATAACAATCACCGGAATGCCTCGTTTTGTGATGATTTCATATTGTCCTTTGGCATCCTGCAGCTCCCAATCCAGATAGTTGACCTGCAGCTGGGCAAAGTCCCATGGGTGTGCATCTACAATTTTTTCCAGAACTTCTGTTGTATCGTGAAAGGAGAATCCCAGTTTACGGATTTTGCCCTCTTCCTTTTTCTTGGCCAATATCTCGTATACCTGGTTTACCTCTGCTTTCTCAAAGGAACTGGCAGTAAGGCTATGCACTAGGTAATAGTCAAAGTACTCCACCTGGCATTTTTCCAGCTGCTCTTGGAAAATCCGCTCCACATCCTCGGGGCTTTTCACAAGCCATGTGGGCATTTTGTTGGCTAACAGAAAACTTTCTCTAGGATGGTTTTTCAGCGCATGACCGATAAAGGTTTCTGATTTTCCTTCGTGATAGGGATAGGCAGTATCAAAATAGTTAATCCCGTTACTAAGCGCATACTCCACCATTGCTTGCGCAGCAGGATAGTCCACATCCTGGGTATCTTCCGCTACTCTGGGCAACCTCATTAAACCAAATCCCAAAAGAGATACCTTCTCATCGGTATCTTTGTATACCCGCATATTCATCACCAGCTTATGCCTCCTCTTATTTTAAGTTCATAGGGCTCTGTTTACCAGTATACTGGGAATTTTTATAAAAATCCAGAGGGCAATTAAAAATTATACCAAAAAACAATGCGGAGAACGGTATGTTCCGTCTCCGCTTATTCATTTGATTAGAGGAACTTGGGTTACTCCAACACATATATATCCACTTCACGGATACCGTTGTTTAGACTGTCCTGATAATTGTCGTAAAATAGGTCTACGCCAATTTTTCCGCCCATCAATGCAT
The DNA here is from genome assembly GCA_964395635.1 of uncultured Oscillospiraceae bacterium. Classification (GTDB taxonomy): domain Bacteria; phylum Bacillota; class Clostridia; order Oscillospirales; family Ruminococcaceae; genus WRAV01. The sequence goes on along the minus strand of CAYNCW010000020.1, from coordinate 1,521 downwards.
GGCCGGTATCGGCAGCAATGGCATACCCATAGATAAAGGTGCCATCCGGTGACTGGATATACAGCTTTGAACCATAGGGAATAACATTGGGGTTTACAGCTACATGTCCCACCTTTGCAGGCAGACCACTAGCTGTGGATGCACCTGAAGGTGCACTATAGCCTGCAGCACGCTGACCACGCAAAACCTTTGCATAGCCAATAGGCTCTCCATTATCATCAAAGTCGGCACCGAAATCCAGCTTAGACACCGGTTTTACCTTAAAGCCCATCAACACTCTTTTGTTGACAGGCTCCCGGATAACCGTTTTGCTCACCAGTATTTCTTCCTGTACTTCACCTCGAGAAACCATACGTGCATAAAGCTCCTGGGATATGCCGTTTTGCCCTTCCACCTCTACTACCTCAGACCCGGGCTTTACCATGGGGCTGTACACATAAACTGTGCGGTAGGGAATCTCGGCTTGGGTGGTATAGTCCATCTTTTCTCTGCGGGTCACCACAATATCCTGGTATTTGGTAAGCTGGGTATTTAGGCTTGGTGAAACCGCATCGTAGGACCCTAGTGCAATATTGGCAGAAAACAGGGCATCTGCAACGGTGTTACCAGAAACTTCAATAATGGAACGCATACCATCTACTGTGAGTTCCACAGTTACCGCAGTATCCAGCTTATCTGCCAAACCATCAATATCCCCGTCATAAGCCAGCAGAGTCCGCTGTGACTTTGGCAGCTGATTTTGCACAAACAGACTAGTATACCCGTAGGATATTTCTGCTACGGTTGTTTGATGAACCGTCATTGCAAGTATTAAACAGACCGCAGCTACCATCAAAGTGGGAATTCTGCCGTTTTCCAGCTTATCCCACACCCTGAAGCGCTTTTTTTTCATATACTTCTCCTTAGCATTTAATGGCCTGCTTTCACAATTAAAGGAAAGCGGCTGCTTTAAAACAACGGTACAAAGCCATTTTTTAAAGCACTGCCATTATAGATGCTAGTTTGAGAATTGTCAAATTGCAGATAGAAAATGGTTCACAAAAATATACCATTTTTCGCCCAAACAATTTTGTATACTTTCGGTATTATTCACAATATTGGTTGGGATCCACACCTATTTATTTTGTGTTACAACAACAGGTGCATAGCAATCTTCACAAGAATTGTTCCTTTTGGCTATTCTTGGTTATAAATATCTATAGATTCCTGGCCTTGGGATTCAGAGCGATGCAGCATATCCAAGTAATTGTACAAGGTAAACCGCGAGATCCCCAGGTATTCACATACCCGCTCGGTGCTTTTGGTGATTAAAAACGCACCGACTTGATCTAAATATTGTAAAAACAGCATTCTATCTGGTTTTTTCATATTGGAAACAGATTTCCCCACTAAATCCTGGGCATCCTGTATAAACTGCTCCAACAATTGGGACACATTGCCTTGGAATCCTTTCTCGGATTCACTGCCCACAGAATAGCTGTTGTAATTTTTTAAGAAATGTTCAAATTTAATGGTCTGGGT
>CAYNCW010000019.1:0-15293 GCA_964395635.1 uncultured Oscillospiraceae bacterium | reverse complement strand
TGCCTTTCGATTAAAATAGATGCAGGGGATATTCTGTTTATTTTTTTGTCTTAAGCGGTTGCAATTTCATTTTTTCCACATGCCTTATGTTCATTTCAAGTTCGTTATAAGCAAAGGCATGCCCATGTCCGGGATATATTGCTTTAGGCCTAAGAGCAATTATTGTTTTCCATGATTTCAAAAACATATTTTTGTTCTCAGCCCAAATAGTAATTCTATGCAAGCTTGGAAATCCATTCATAGCTGCGTCGCCACAAAATAGCGAACCATCCTCTAAAAAAAGAGAAATAGAATCGGCTGTATGTCCCGGGGTATCAATAATTTCACCGCATAACAGTGACCCGATTTCTTTTCGGTTATCGTCGGTTACTTGGATACACCTGCATTCAAACTCTTTTTTTAACTTCGGAAATAGGTGTTCACCCTTTCCAAATACCTTCATCAGATTACAAAATAAAAAAGCAAGTTTTGTTGTACAGCCGCCCTGAAAAGAGTTTTGCCCTCTGTATAGCCCCTCCAAAGATTGCTTACTCATAATAACTTGAATCCCAGGAAACTCCGATAGTATATCATTTAAATAGCCTGCATGGTCATCATGAGCATGCGTTAAAAAAATATAGCGAATCAGGCTTGGTTCGAGATTTAGTTTAAGCAAATTGTTTTTAAGCTTTGAAAAGCCGTTTTTATATCCTGTGTCAATTAACACATATCCATCTTTAAGCGCATAAACCCAATTGTTTACAATTTTGGTTCCTGCATTTATCACAAGTCTTCTCCTTTGCGAACATACTATCAATCATCTTACACAGTACGGCATTAAACATTAGGTTAATGCATAATTGGGGGAGGAAATCAGCTGTTTATACAACAGTTTGTCAATAGCGAAAACCGTCGATTTCTGAGAAATCAACGGTTTTCGACTGGCACCCCCGGCGAGAATCGAACTCACAACTAACCCTTAGGAGGGGTTTGTTATATCCATTTAACTACGGAGGCATTTTTATTGTTGGTTGTTTGATTCCTGCTGCCAGTGGATTAGGACAGCGTAATGTCCCCCACCACTGTGGCTTTTTACGGCGCACAGGGTGCGGGACCAAACCTTTTTTGTAGGGGGGATTACTTTAAATAGACGCTGGCTGCATATACCAAAATGGTGATGACAAAAAACAGCACAGCAGCATATTTGGTGGCTTTGGCCAGCATAGCGTCCATGGTGCGGCCTTGGTTTTTGTTGTAGTAAGAATCTCCACCGGTAAGTGCGCTTACACCGCCCTTGGGGCTTTCTTGCATGACTACCAAAAGAATGATGACGATGCTCACAAGTATCATGACTGCTCCGCCAATTATTTCCCAAATACCCATAATTGCTACATTCCTTTCCGCCGCCTATCTGCAGCAGCGTGTCCCATTATTTTTTGACGGCTTGTTTGGTTTCAAATAGCCGCAAAACTACATTGTAAAAGTTTATCATACTCCCCCTGTTTTTGCAACCTTTTTTTAGGGTGTGTTTTTATACAGGGGAAATAGGCAGGCGAAGATACTTTTTTGCTGATACTGCTAAAATAGGCTACTTCTACAGATTGCCGGCCTGGTGGTTTGTGTTGACAAAAATGGTAGGATCCGGTATCCTGTGAATACCTATTCATATATATTCCCATACTTATGGCAGGTTAGCCCTTTGGAGAGGAGTTTTTTACATGTCTGGTTCCATTGCCTGTACCGAATGCCATGTGCACAATCACCTTTTGCAGCGCGCGCTGGATTTGATGCCGGATGACAAAAAGCTGTTTGATTTGGCAGAGCTGTTTAAGGTGTTTGGGGATTCCACCCGTATCCGGATTATGTGTGCGCTGATTTCCAGCGAGATGTGTGTTTGCGATATTTCTGAGCTTTTGGGTATGAACCAATCGGCAATCTCCCATCAACTGAGGCTGCTGAAAAACCATAGGCTGGTGAAATTTCGCCGGGAGGGCAAAAGCGTGTTTTATTCCCTGGACGATGACCATGTGGCTGCCATTTTGTCCCAGGGGTTAAACCATATTCAGCACTAGCCCAAAGGCTAGTCCATTGGGTGGATATGGACAAAAAGCTGGGTGAGAGGTGCACTTAGATGGCGCATAAATCACCGCTGTGGATCACCACAAGCCACCTTGCCTATACAAAATGTAGCTGGCGTGCACTTGGCTGATGCTGTGCCTTGCATTGGCTGTAAAAATATTGTATAATAACAAACGTGTGGGTGGCAAAACCACCCAGTTTACAACAACCAAATGAAACCGAATCTTTTTGCAGCCGTTTATGCTGTTAAAGGGTTCTTGAGAAAGGACTGTACTGTTGGTGAAAAAAATTCTGGCTATCGTTTGCGCGTGCATATTGGTGTCCGCCAGCCTGTCTGCTTGTTCCAGCAGAGATAAAGGTGCTGGTTCCTCCAGCGCTGCATCTTCCACCACCGAATCTTCTGCGGCTTCCCAGTTGCCGGAAGGTGCCCCATCTGCTGCTGAGCGCCCCTCCCTGCCCCAGGCGGCACAAAACAACCAAACTATTGATCAAGAAGCCATTGAGCTGGTGCAGTTTGTAGAGCCCGGCCCCGGGGATACTGTGGCTGTGGTGACCACATCCATGGGAGAAGTTCGCATTAAGCTGTTCCCCAAATATGCCCCTAAAGCAGTGGAGAACTTTACCAAGCTGGCAGAAGAGGGTTTTTACAACGGCAAAGAGTTTCACAACATTATGCCGGATTACCTTATTCAAAGCGGTGCTGTGAATACCAACGGCACCGGTTCCAAAAGTGTGATTACCAACTCACAGGGAGAAGCTGCTCCATTTGAAGATGAATTCTCTATGGATCTGTGGCATTTCCGTGGCGCCGTGGCTTGTGCCAACCCTGGCACACCCAATTCCAACGGCAGCCAGTTTATTGTTATTCAGGCAAACAGCATTGTGGGCTATACCAGCAACGATCTGAAGGAAGCCCAATGGCCGGAAAAGGTTATTGCCAAATACGAAGAGGTGGGTGGTGCACCCCATCTGGACTGGAACCACACCATCTTTGGTATGGTTACCTCTGGTATGGAAGTGGTGGATGAAATCGCTGCCACCAAGTCGGAAGAAGCTTCTGCGCCCGCTAAGCCGGTTGTAATTGAATCGGTTACAATCGAAACTTTGTAAACCTTTTGCCCTGAATCCTATACAAATCGCCGCCTGCTTTCGGTTTCCGAAAGAATAGGCGGCTTTTTTTTATTCAAATCCTCACATCTTTACCCCCGAAAGAATAACATAAATTAGGCATAAGTGGAAGGGATACCCGTTGCTACTTATTTTGATTCGATACCCAGATCCCGTACCGGCAGGCAATGTTTAATTAGCTTGAATACAGGATCTTAGAGGGGTTGGGTCACGCGAAATACGCGAGGGCAAACATCGCCAGAACGAAAACAAGAGCTTGATTGGATAACCAAGAACACCGGGGCAACCAAGGATTTTTTCCCATACAGGTTGGTGCAAAATTCCCTCCCATAGGGTGTTCCCAGGTTTTTCATACAGGTTCCTATATCGCCGCTAACCGGTTTTTACAATTTATACGAAACACCCATTACCATGGCCTACAGATTTGCCAGGTTGTTTTTCGTCTAATAAGGCGGACGACACAGGCAGGCCGTGGCCCGGCAAGGAGGAAAACGCAGCCTGGGAGCCCTGGCTGCAAAGAGATTTTTGTTGGTGTTTCGTATTAGGGCTCCGGTAAACCGGGTTGGCCGCATACCCTACAAACATCCGCGGAGGGCCTTGGGGAAAAGCAGGCGGTATACCTCTCTTCCATGGAGACTATAGCAAAACAATTAAGGAGGCCTTTCAATGAAGTTTGAATAAAACACTCTGCGTTTTTTTATTTGTGCCAATACGCCGCAAGGCTTTGTTTCCCGTTTTGATCAGTTAGCCGATCTGGAGGATGGCTGGCGAAAGCTGGTGATTAAGGGCGGTCCCGGTAGTGGAAAGTCCACAATGATGAAAAAAATTGCTGCAGCCTGTCAGGATAGCTGCCCCAAGATGGAAATTATCCACTGTTCTTCGGATGTGGATTCGCTGGATGGGGTTATTCTGCCGGAAAAGAAGCTCAGCATTGCTGATGGCACACCACCCCATGGGAAGTGCCATAAATCAATAAAAGTGATTGTTCCCCACATATAAGAAGCCATTTGGTAAGATGCAGGGCGTGGCGTAGTGGTGGGCCATGTGGATTGGGGGCAAGTAAGGTATAGAAAAGCTGTTGCACCATACCCCATTATAGGGGATGGACAACAGCTTTTTGTTGCAGTTATGAAATAAGGGCGTTGTAGCAGTCCTGTAGGTGCTGCTGGGATACCGGCAGAGAGCCTAAGCTTTCCCAAGCTTTTTCCACCAGAGAGAGGCAGTGGGGCTGGGATATGCCGGACAACCTTTGAAACTGCTCTGCCGGACTGCCGAGGCCTGCCTTATCCTGCCAGTCTGGGTCGGTTTGTGCGCCAAACTGCAATGCGGCAGCGGCCACCAGACATAGCCCGGTGCAGGATCCCCCATGCTTTAACAGTAGCTGCATGGGATAGGCGATGCGTTCGGTAGAGGACAGCTTGCGCTGGGGGCTGCGGCAGTTGCGGTGGATAGAATCCACAATCTCTTTGTTTGTAAACTTCTCCAGAGAGAGCCGGGCAAACCGGGCTTGCTGCTCTGGGGGTATGTGGTATTCCTTACAGATGGCGGCGTTGATGGCGGTGTAAAAATCCTTTAAAATCTCCAGGATTGCAGGGTCGTTGGCGGCATCCCCCAGTTTGTCGTATCCCCGCAGGTAACCCAGATAACAGGCAAAGGCGCTGGCGGCATTGTAGGTATAGATTTTGCGTTTAAGGAGCACCTCGAATTGGGGATCGGCCACAAAGCCTGGGATATCGCCTATCTTTTGGTGGATGCCTTGGGGGTTATAGAGCAGAGCCGGGTAATTTTCCGATAAGATATCCGGGGTATCCCCCGGAGCTTCTATGGTGGTGCAGAAAATCGCCCCTTCGGTTATGCTGACGGCGGGGTGGAGCCTGCCCCGGAGGATATAGCTGGGATTTACAGCGTTTTCACACAGCACAACCTCGGTGGGGTGGCCGGTGAAAAGCCTTTCCAGCATTTGGGCTACCTCTCCTAGGTTTTCCGGCCCCACCGAGACAAACAGGATGTCCGCCTGGGCTATGGCCGCCTGGGCTTCTGACTCTGTGGTGTGGTAGATAGGGGGATTTTCCAGTACAACTGGAGGTGCACATTGGGCAAAAAAGTGTACGGTGTATCCCCCTTGGGTACGAATTTGATTGACAAGCTGCTGGTTTTTGTCCACCAGGGTGACTGCTACACCTGCTTGGTGCAGTAGTCTGGCGATAAATCCTCGGCCGGTTTTTCCTGCGCCCAGTATGACTGCTTTCATCCTTTACCTCCATTTCCTAACTGCGAGTAGCGTTGTTTTTTCTTACCGCATATACAATAGGCGTTCTCCGGGCTGCAACACCCGGTAGCTGTGGCCAAAATAGCGGTTGTACATATACTCGGCCAAACGGGCCGGGTTTTCCTGATTTATGCCATACAGGTCGAAGTGCAGCGGGATAAGGAGGTTTGCCTCCATATAGGCTGCCAGGTCGGCGGCCTCCAGCGCGTCTATATTGCCGATGATATCGGCGAAGGTGCGCTGCCAGCCTGTGCCGTTGATGGGCAGCATGGCAATGTCTGGCTGCAAATGGTTAAGGCTTTTCAGCAGTGACGGGGTCACCGACAGATCTCCCCCGTGGTAGAGGCAGATGCCGTTTGGCAGCCTTAGAATATAGCTGAGTTCTTGGTAATTGCCCTGGGTATCCAAATGCTCCTCCTGGTGGCCCACCCCCACCGGGGTTATCTGCCAGTTATGCTGGAGAATCTGCTGTCCGCAGCAGGCTTGTATCAGCCTTTGGGGCCCAAAGCCCATACCGGTAAGTAGTGTTAGCACCTCCGGTGGCCCGGCAAATAGCGCGGAGGGGTGTTGGTGGATGGCCTGTAGTGTCCAGGGGTCGGTGTGGTCGGCATGGGCGTGGGTGAGCAGCACTAGATCCACAAAGTCCAATAGCTCCGGGGCTATGGGTGGGGGGTATCGCCGCTGCCACAGTTGCTTTTCCGGGCTTATGTTTTTGTCCACATAGTCGGTTAGGTAGGGGTCGATTAGGGCGGTTACACCACCACTTTTGATCAGGATGCCTTCCTGCCCCAGATACCACAGGGCAAGCTGCTCCGGGGGCAGGTTGGTTTGCAGGATTTGTTGACGTAGGGCTTCTCCGCTTTTTTGCATCTGAATTCCCTCCCATACGGCTGTTTAAACAAGCTGCTGCATAAGGGATTGCAGCTTAGCTTCCTGGCGGAGCACCAACTGATGCAGGGGGGAACCTGGGGGCAATCCGCAGATATGGGTGAGGATGGAACCGGTCCCCTCTTGTGCCAGCTGTTGCGCCAATTGTTGTGCTGCCGGATCCTCTGGGCTTTGGTAGTGGATGGCGGCGGCGATGGCCATTGCCAGATGCTCTGGGGTTACCCCATAGGTAAGGCAGAGCCGAGCCGGACCTACCAGACGGTCGTCAGGGCCCAGCTTGCGGATGGGATCCCTGGCGTTGCGCTCCACATAGTCTACAATACAGCTATCCTGAAGCTTGGCCAGAGAGGTTTTGCCAAAGGCCTGCAGATCCTCTATAGGCAGGTTCAGCTTGGCAGATAGGGCTGCAGCGGTTTCGGCATATACCCCCTCAAGCACCTGGAGGATGAAGGGGTCTCGGGCGGCATCTGAGATATAGGTGTATCCCAAAAGGCTGCCCAGATAGGAGGTGGTGCCGTTGGCGGCGTTATAGGTGTAGAACTTTTTGTCCAAAAAGCCGCCGAAGTTGTCAATCAACCGCATGCTGTGCACCTGTGGGATGCTGCCCTTTACCCGGGCGGCATCTACCGGCAGATCCCAGAAGTTCTGGACGTTGACCACCAGGGGATCCTCTGCAAGGGCGGCACTGTCTGCTTCGATGGCGGAGCGCATAATAACCGCTTCGGTGATGCCAAGGAGCGGTTGTATTTCCTCCCATTCCTCCCCTGCCAGCTGACTGCAGGCATTTAGAATCCCGTCGGCAGGCTGCTTCCAGTTTTCGCAGGTGATGAGGTTTAGGGGGGCAAGATTGCCGGATTGGCGGCGGAGCTGCATTGCCGCTACTAAGCTGGGAGCCACTGTGGTCAGGTTTTTGCCGCCCATGGCGGTGAATACAAGATCCACCTTGGCCAGCTGTTCCACCACCGCTTGTGTATTCTCTGCCCAGACAGCGGTGTATCCCGTTATCCGTAAGGATTGTTCCGGGGCACCCAAAACCTGGACTGTGTATCCACCCCGGCTGTTTAAAAGATCCACCAGCTCTTTGCTTTTTTCGGCATAGCAAATGGTGTGGCCGCTGAGATAGAGTAGATGGCCGATAAATCCCCGGGCGATTTTACCTGCGCCCAGGATAACACAATGGGACATAATGGTATCCCCTTTTTAAAGTATTCCTGTATATGTACAGATGGGGGAACAGGAAGATGAGCCAGGCTGCTAAAACAGGCTGCTGGCGCAGCTGCTCATCTCCAGGAAGCGCTGGTAACGCTCCCGGTAGTAGGTGGTCATCTGGCTGCGGGGGGTGAACAGCCGGCCGGGGGGATTCCAGTGCTGTGGGCCTTGCTCTTCTGCCGCAAACCAGCCGAGGTAGCGGGCTGCCAGTGCCGCTGCCCCCAGCGCCGAGCTTTCGCTTTGGGAGGAAAGCTGAACCGGAAGGCCAAATAGGTCTGCTTTTATCTGGTTTACCAAGGGGAGTTTGGTGGCACCGCCGGTGGCGTGGATACAGTCTATCCCCTCTCGGGCGGTTTGAGGCAGCAGCGACCAGATATGGTACAGGCTGCATACAACGCCATCCGCTACCCCAAGAAACATCTCTTTGGCAGTGTGATGGGGGGTGAGCCCCCAAAAGATGCCGGATGCCTTGGCAGAATAATAGGGGGAACGTTCCCCCTTAAGGTACGGTAGAAAGATAGGCAGATCCATAGGCGGCAAGGTGTGGGGAAAGCCACCGGGAAGTTGGCTGGATGCCCATTGCAGGGCGGTTCCGCTGGCAGCGGTAACCCCATAGGCTGCATAGCCGGTAAGGTAGGGGCCGCTGATAAGCTCCGGTATCTCCGGGCAGCTGGGGCTTATCACCCCAATGTGCTCCGAGGTGCCGGTGATGTCAAAGGCCCAGTGCTCTGCGCTGTTTCCACAGCCTATAAGGGCAGCATAGAAATCGTTGCAGCCCACCACCACCGGCAAACCTTCCGGAAGGCCTGTCTCTGCGGCAAGCTCTCTGCTTAGTTTGGCGGGGGCCGACCATGGGGTGTGGATTTCCGGCAGTTGGTGTGGGGCGATGCCCAGCTCTGCCAGATATGGGGTTGGCCAGGTGTTGTGGGTGAGGTTGTATAGACCCCGCCAGGTGTAGGGGTCGCTGGCGAACAGGCCGGTGAAGCGGTAGTAGATGTAGTCTTTGATGGAGAGGAGCTTATCAAGCTGCCCTATCAGCTGGGGGGCTTCTCCCTGGAGCTTTAGAAGAAAAGGCCCGGGATAGGAGCCCAAGGGGGGATGCTGCATACCAATGGTTTGCAGCCAGTAGTCCCTGTTGTGCTGTTTGCACAGTGGGGCTGCATAATCGGTGCCAGATGCGCTCTGCCAGCTGTGGAGCTTGAGGGCTTCCGGCGGCTGATTGTGGGCAAAAGGTAGATAACTGCCCACCTGGGAGGTTAGGGCCAATGCCACAGGGCGCAGAGAATCGGTGGGCTGGCATTGCCGCAAAGCCCTTACTGCTGTTGCAAACAGGCTGCTGCCGGTGGGGGCTTGCTCCCCTTCCAGGCGAAGGGTGTGCTGCACCCCGCCTTGCTTGGTGACACAGAGAGCTTTGGTGGCGGTGGTGCCGATGTCCAGCGCGATGATACAGTCCTGTGCCATGGGTACTCCTCCTTGTGGGGAAGTGGATGATTACCGACAGTTGGGTTTACAGGGTAAAGTCCAAGATAGCCTTTACAAAGCCTTGGGGGCGGGTGTGGGCAAGGGCGAAGGCCTGTTGGTAGTCCTGCATAGGCAGGATGTGGGTGGCGTATGGCTCCACCGATACAAGGCCATCTTGAAGGAGGGCTAGGCTCCTGGACAGTACGTTCCAGTTTCTGCCTGCGCCAATAAGCTGGTAGTTGTTCATGTGGATATGGTCTATGACAATGCTCATGGACTTTAGGCGGCCATAGCCTGCCAATACGATTCTGGCACCGGGTCTGCCGATACTCAGACAGTCTACAATACAGCTTTCAATACCGGTGGCATCCACCACCACCTGGGAGCCTCCTGGGTGGAGTTTGGCCACAACCTCCTGGAGGTTTTCTTCCCCGGTGGCCACAAAGGTATGGGCTCCTGCTGCATAGGCAAACTGGGCCCGGTGGCGAGTTTGTGCAGCCATAATGATTTTAGTGGCCCCCATAGCTTTGGCGGCGGCGACGATGTTGAGGCCAATGGATCCGGCCCCTATTACGGTGAGGGTATCCCCCGGGCGGATGCCGCCCTTTTCGGCACAGCCCACCCCTACCCCCAAGGGTTCCAGCAGTGCACCGTGGATAAAGGAGATGCTATCGGGCAGCTCCACAAGGTTTTGCACCGGCACACAGAGGTATTGGGCATAGGCACCGTTTAGGAGAAAGCCTATCTCTTTAAAGTCGGGGCAATAGCGGAGGTTGCCCGCCATGCATTCTGGGCAGTGGTGGCAGACAACATCGTTGCTGCCCACCACCCGTTTGCCCACCCAGTGGCTGTGGGCTTGGTCTGCAACTGTTTCCACCACGCCCGACCATTCGTGGCCGGGAATCAGGGGGTAGATGCCGCCCCCTATGGATCCCTGGATAAGCTCCAGATCGGTGGCGCAGACTGCGGCGGCCATAACCTTGACCAACGCCCAGCCTGGCTGGGGCCGGGGGGTTGGAACCTCTTGCAACTCCAGCTTGTTTGGGGCGGAGAGTACCAGCGCCTTCATACCATGACCTCCTTTTGCAGATAGGAGGCGGAAGCCAGCCGCTGCTGCACCTGATCCACCGTTGCTTTACCGGTGACCCCAATCTGCTGGATGGTGATGGAGGATACACAGTTGCCCAATAGGGCGGCTTCCTCCAAAGATAGCCCCAAACACAGCCCAAGAACAATACCGGCGTTTGTGGCATCGCCCGCCCCCACAATGTCTAGGGGGCCTTCCACCGCAAATGCGGGAACCTGGGATACCCTATCCCCATCAAATAGGAGGGAGCCTTGATGGCCCCGGGTGATAACCACTGGGCTTTGGTTGCGGTGAGCCAGCTGCTTGCCACAGTCCAGCAGCAGCTCTTGGGTAATCTCTCCCTGGTGCTCCGGCAAAATGGCCCGAACTGCCTCCAGGTGGTTGCATTTGATGATGACATTGCGGTATTCGTGGATAAACCCACGGGAATCGGCATAGAAAATCAGGTTGGGGTATTCATTGGCCAGCCGACTCACCGCTGCCCGCAGGTTGTCGGTGACCACAGAGCAGTTGCGCTCTAAGAACTGGTCGGTGACAATCACCGCATGGGCGCCGTTTATTGCGTGGAGAAGATTGTCCTGAACCTGCTGCTGCAGATCCTCCGGCAGGGGGGCAAAGTTGCGGATGTCCATTCGGTTGGCTTCTATATAGCCACCGGTTGGGGTTTTGCGCATGGGCTTTATGTAGGTGCTGGTCATCAGGTGGGGGGTGGAGATCATCCCGGTGGTGTCCGCACCGATCTGTTCCAGTACATGGAGCAGCTCCCAGCCTTCGCCATCCTCCCCCACTGTGCCCACACAGCGCACCTGTGCCCCCAAGGCACGCAGATTGTTGGTGATGGTTCCTCCCACACCGGCAAACACTGCCTTGCGGTGTATCTGGTAGGCATCCAGCCCGGTTTCCACCGAGGCTTCGTCCCGGGCAGGATCGCTGTAGAAGTATTTATCCAGGCAGTAGTCCCCCACCACCACAATTACACGGCTGTGGACATCCCCCAAAGCCTGTTGTATCTTTTGTATGGAAAATGCCATGTACAAGCTCCTTTCCTAGGGCCTGTAGACCTAAAGTCGGCAGCCCATATTTGCCATTATAGCATTATGCAAACACACATAAAACCACCAACAGATTTGCCGGGATGTGGTTCTATAAAAAGCAGAAAACAAACGCAAAACGCTGGTGATTTGGTTGGTGTTTGGTATTATACTTGGTTGTCTAAAGCAAAGGCTTTGGCTGCAAGGTTGGGCAGGGTTAGATGGTGTTCCCCTTGTATGTAGTAGCTTTGGCCACCGTCGGCAACTGTTCTTGCCAGAATGGTTTTCCAGGGGCGGAAATAGTATCTGGGATCGCTTTTGGGCGGGGCGGTGTCCAGGTCGTCCCCCTGGATGGGCAGCAGGTCGAACACTGCGGTGGAGAAATTGGCTATCCTTTCACCCCGCTGATGGGCCACATTCCGGGCCATTGCCAAGGCCTTGAGGTATACCTCCGGCCCTGCCACAGCCGAACCGAAGTTGAGGAATACGCCCTTTTCCAGCCGTGTGACGCTTTGGGCGTAGATTAGAAAGTCGGTGTAGCTGGCCTGGCCCATGGCTGCGCCATCACAGTTGGGGTGTTCGTGGAGGATATCGTTGCCGATACCCACATGAACGGTGCAGGGTACCTGTAGGTGGTAGCCCATAGCCAGCAGGCTTTGCTCCCGATACGGCAGGTTTTGTTCCCAGATGTATCTGCCCACCGCTTCTCCCCAGCCCAGACCATCCTCTACCCCTTCCTTAATAACCTGGTTGAGGATTCCGGTTTGCTGCCAGAGACCGAATTGGCCTTCACTGATGTATTTGGCAACACTCTCGCAGGTGTTGCCGATGAGGGCAAGCTCATAGTCGTGGATAGAGCCTGCACCGTTGGTGGCAAAGTGGGTAACCAGCCCCCGCTTCATCAGCTCGATCATATACAGGGCGTTGCCGGTGCGGATGACATGGGCGCCGTACATCAGCAGCACGGTGGCAGTATGCTTGTGCTTTGCCTCCACCATAGCCTGAGCCAAGGGATCCAGCGCCGGGTGGGAAAATGCAGGGGGTGTGCCGAGTTTTTGCACCACCCCTATGTTTACATCGTGTATACGCTCTTCCAGGGGGAGAATCCGAAGCTGGGAACGGTCAAATTGGGCAAATGGCATTTACAGCACCCCCGTGCGAATAAAGTCTACAATTTTGTCCGGCTCTGAAAAGTCCGGGATAATGGCCGAGGCTCCGGCTTCCAGCAAGCGGCGGCGCTTCCATAGGTTGATACCTTTTTTACGCACCTCGTCGGTGGCAACGCCAATCGCATAGCCCCCCAGCTGATCCACCAGCTCGATTTCCACATAGCCGTCCCCAAAGGAGAGGAGCTGGCTGCCATCAATGGCGTTGTCCTTAAGGATTTTGCGTATGACAATTTCCTTGGCACACTCGGTCATGTCGTCCTTGGCGCCGTAGATGCCACCATCAAAACAGTCCCCCACACCCAGCAGGGCGGCTTCGGCAAGGACATCGGTTTCGTCGGTGCCGCTGGCCAGATAGCATTTGATTCCTGCATCACGCAGCTTTTCAAGCAGCTCCACACTGCCTGGCACCAGATAGTTTGCCGGGTCGCAGCCCTGTTGCAGCTGCTGTTTGCGGGCAGCGATATGTAGGTTCAAGCGGCGGAGATATTCGTTTTTATAGGTAAGGGGGGCTTCGGGCTTGCCGCCCCGTTTTTGCACCTCTTCCTCCAGGCGGATGCACTGGAAGATGGTTTGCTTACCGGTGAGGGTGTCCACAAAATCCCGGACGCAGGTAAGGAGCTGCTGGGGATCTTCTGCACCGGGGGTGGCGGAGAGGATCTCTACAAAGTAGGGGATCATGATTTCCTGCCAGCCCTCGCGAATGAGGCTGATGGTGCCGTCAAAATCAAAGATAGCGGATTGGATCTGGGTATCCTGGCGGGGGTAGCGGATAATCTCCATCCCCCAGGCGTCCTCCAGGCATTCCCGGAGGGTGCATGCCATAGCGTGCTCATACAGCATGTGCATATCCTCCAGCTGCTCCATACAGGGGGTGGGGGCTATGAGGAGGTAGTGGCAGCGACCGGCAAGCTTACCGCCGTCCCGGCCGGAAAAGCCCACGGTGCATAGCCCCATTTCATTGGCTGTATCCACCGCCTTGACAATGTTGGGGGAATTGCCGCTGCCGCTGAACACCACCAGCATATCCCCTTTTTTTGCCTTGGTGCGCAGCTGGATGTGGAATACATCGTCGTAGCTGAAATCGTTGGCCAGGCAGGTTAACACCGCTGTGGAATCCGCAAGGCATTCGATGCGAAAACCTTCGCGACCGTGGGCGCGGCAGCCCTTGGTAAGGTCGTTGGCCATATGGGAAGCAGTGGCAGCGCTGCCACCGTTGCCTGCGGTGAAGATGGTACCTCCCCTTTTGCGGGTTTCCAGAATGGCTTCTACGATTTGGGAAAGCAGGGCAAAATCGGTATCCAATATCTTGGCCGCAACCTCTTTGGTGTAGTCGGTAAGGGATTTTTGGATGGATGGGGTTTCTACTAGCAGCATACCTACCTCGATTCTCCGGCGGGAACCATTTGTCGCCCATTGCCTTCCGCCGGATAGGCAATGAAGCGCCGAGAATGCCCCCTTGGGCATGTTGGGCATATTATATCAAATTATGATGAAATTAGCAATAGAATATTTTTGTTTTAATCTGTCGCAAAGGGGGTTATCAATAAGATTATAGAATAATACACAAAAATCAACAATAAAATATTAAATTTAGTACAATAGTAAACTTCTTGCTTTTGATTTCTAAGTGTGTTATTCTTATTTTATCAGAAAATGATAAAATGTCGGTTATGCAAAAAGCAGGTCTTATAGCTTTTTGCTGGAAGAACTGGAATGTAGCATCTAAACCAATCAATCAGGCGGAAGAAAATGAAAAAATATCTAAGCATCGGTATTTCCATGGTCCTATTGGCAGCGTTGGCAGCAGGGTGTGGCGGTGGTGCCGCTTCGTCCACAGCCCCTGCCGAAAGTGCAGCCCCTGCCTCTTCCACCAGCGCAGCCCCAGCAGAATCCACCCCTGCCCCCGCTAAGGAGGTAATTGTAGGTGTGGCTATCCGCAAGTTTGACGATACCTTCCTCACTGAGGAGCGCAACGCCATATCTGCAAAGGCCGATGAGCTGGGCTTTAAGGCTGATATTGTAGACTCCCAAGCTTCCCAGACCACCCAGAACGACAAGGTGGATATGTTTATCACCAAGGGGTACAACGCTTTGGGGGTAAATATGCAGGAGCGCAGCGCTTCGGACATTGTTATCGACAAGTGTATCAAGGCTGATATCCCGGTGGTATTCTTCAACACCGAGCCTTTCCCAGAGCATATGAGCAAATGGGATAAGGTGTACTACGTAGGCGCTAAAGCAGAGGAATCCGGCACCATTCAGGGGCAGGCTCTGGCCGAGTATTGGAAGGCCAACCCCACTGCAGACAAAAATGGGGACGGCGTTTTGCAGTATGTCATGCTTAAGGGTGAACCAGGACATCAGGATGCAGAGCTGCGCACCGAGTTTTCGGTAAAGGCCCTGGAAGCAGCCGGCATCAAGGTGGAAAAACTGGCGGAAGATACCGCTATGTGGAACCGGGTTGACGGCCAAAACAAGATGCAGGCTTTCCTGGCCGCTCAAGGGGATAAGATTGAAGCAGTTCTTGCCAACAACGACGATATGGCCCTGGGTGCAATTGAGGCGCTGAAGGCCGCCGGATATTTTACCGGGGATAAGTACATGCCGGTGGTAGGCGTGGATGCCACCGAGCCCGGCAAGGTAGCCATTGAAGACGGCACCATGCTGGCAACCGCACTTAACGATGCCAAAAACCAAGGCAACGCAGTGGCACAGCTCACCTATATGCTGGCCAATGGTGAAGTTCCCACCGATGCAACCTTAGGGTACCCCATCACCGACGGCAAATATGTGTGGATCCCCTATGTAGCGGTGACCAAAGAGAACCTGGCTGATTTCCGCTAAAACTATCGTACAAATTAATTCATTACAAAGCACCCATTAAAATCGTAAGCAGATTTTGTTTGACATGGAGGATCCTTGTCAGGTGCAAAACAAGCCATAAGGAGCTTATGAGTTTGGCTGGGGTTTTGTATCAAGAACCTTTGGGGGGA
>CAYNCW010000018.1:14793-15951 GCA_964395635.1 uncultured Oscillospiraceae bacterium | reverse complement strand
GATAGGTTTGCCCAAAAGCTCTGCACTTCCCTCTACATCCAGGATGTCATCCTGAATTTGAAAGGCAAGGCCGATTGCGTCACAATATTCTACCACTGTGCAGGTTGTCTGCTGGTGGGCATTGGCTAAAATACAACCCAGCTCCCCTGCCGCACGGATAAGGGCTCCGGTTTTTTTACTAATCATCCGCAGGTGCAACTCTAAGGAAGTTTCTTTCCCCTCTTGCGCCAAATCAATTACCTGCCCGCCTATCATCCCCTGACACCCGGATGCCGCAGCCAAGCACCTTACCGCACGCACCACCTGTTCTGGTGTAAATGGGGCACAATAGTCCGCTACTGTCATAGTCTCAAAGGCCAGATTCAGCAGGCCATCACCCGCCAGCAGCGCTGTGGACTCCCCAAAGGCTATATGGCAGGAAGGCTTTCCTCTGCGCATATCATCGTCATCCATACAGGGTAAATCATCGTGAATCAGGGAATAGGCGTGAACCATCTCCAGTGCCGCTGCATATGGCAGAGCAGCTTGGACATTGCCCCCCAATAGCTGGGTAAAGGCAAGGGTTAATCCACCCCGCACACGTTTCCCCCCACCCAACAAGCTATACCGCATCGCCTCCAAAACCTGATTTTCCGGCTCTGGTGCCTGGGGAAAGCATTGGGGCAAAAAATCCTCCAACATATGGGCATATTGGGTAAGGGACTGGGCCTCGCTCATTGGGATACCTCCCCTGTCTCCTTTTTTTCAGGGAAAAGGGTTTCTATCTTCAGCTGTGCGTCCCGCAGCTTGCGGTCGCAGAAGGAGACGATCTCGGCTCCTTCGCCAAACAGCGCCAAGGATGTATCCAACGGTAGGTTTGCCTTGTCCAGCTGGGCAACGATCTCCTCCAAACGGGCCATGGCATCCTCGAAGGTGGTGCCTTTTTTCATAAGCCGGACTCTCCTTCCTGAACTTGCTGCACAGCTGCCTTTGCTTTGCCATCGGCTAAGCATACCTGTATAGTATCTCCAGGGGCCAGTGCTTTAACAGAGCGGGCTACCTGTCCGTTTTCTCCATACACTACGGCGTAACCTCTATCCAACACCCGCAAGGGGCTCAGGCTGTCCAAAAGCTGTGCCCCGGAAGCCAGCCTGGCCTTGCAACTGTGCATAATTATAC
>CAYNCW010000018.1:0-14783 GCA_964395635.1 uncultured Oscillospiraceae bacterium | reverse complement strand
TATCAACAAGATTATTAAATGCAGTAGTTCCTACAATTTTTCTTGGTTTTTTATTATATAATTCATAGGATTTTGCAGTGCCTGACGGCTGCGTAAACTCTCCAACCGGGCAAAGCACTGTTCCAGCTGCCGTGTAGCGGATTCCTGTATGGTGTTTTGAGCCTTGTAAAGCCCCATGGTCAGCTGCTGAATATCCGGCACCGCCATTTCTGCTGCAGCAGAAGGGGTGGGAGCTCGCAGATCCGCCACCAAATCGCAGATGGTAAAGTCGGTCTCATGCCCCACTGCAGAAATGACCGGGGTTTTGCACCCAAACACCGCCCGCGCCAAGTCTGGATGATTAAAGCTCCACAAATCTTCGGCAGAGCCGCCTCCCCTGCCGATAATGATAAGATCACAGCACCCCTGCTTGTCCAGCTGCTTTAACGCCTCTATCAGTGAAGCGGGTGCCATATCCCCCTGAACCAAAGCCGGGCAGACAACTGCTGTACACAGCGGGTATCTGCGCGATAAAATGCTGAGAATATCCTGCAGCGCCGCACCGTGCTGGGATGTGACAATGCCCACCCGTTTTGGAAAAGGAGGTAGGGGTTTTTTAAAGGCTGTATCAAACAGGCCTTCCTTTTCCAGCGCAGCTTTACATTGGGCAAATGCCAACGCCAATGCACCTGCGCCCTCTGGCTGAACATCGGTTACCTCCAACTGATATGCGCCGGTGCGCTCATACAGGGTGGTCTTTGCCCGCACAATCACCCCTAAGCCGTCCTCTAGTTGAAAGCGCAACTGTTTTGCATAGCTGCTGAACATAACACAGCGAACAGCGGCATTTGCATCTCCCAGGGTAAAATACCTATGTCCGGATGCATACTGGGTGGAGCAGTTGGAAAGCTCTCCCCGCACATACACTTCGGTTAGGTGTTTGTCCCCTTCCAGCAAGTACTTTATATAGCGATTAATCTGGCTGACGGTGATAACCATCCTGTTACCCTCTTTTACTGCGTGATAGTTACTCAGGTTGTCTTGGGCTTATCCCGGTATCTTTTGCTGGTGGCGCAGTGCAGCCAGCACAGCTATACCTGCTGCATTGTCCGAACTAAAGGCAGGTGGGGCAAATTCCGCCTCAAACTGTTCCAGCACTTTGGCGCGAATTTGTTTGTTGGACATAACACCCCCGGCATAAACCAGCGGCATTGCCGGATAACGGGTTTTCACCCGCCGGGTCATCTCCAGGATGGTGGCCCCCAACATACACAGGCAATAATAGGCCACATCTTCTGGTTTTCCCCCCTGTTCCAGCATCTTTGCACATTGATTTTCCACCCCGGAAAGACAGCAGTCTTTGTCTTTTAGTGTGGGGCTGGGGTTGTATTCCTTTTGAGAATGGCTTGCCAGCTGTTCTAGTTTGGGCCCTGCAGGAAAGCCTAAGTTCAGCATCTTGCCCACCCTATCCACCACCTGGCCTGCATTTAGATCCAATGTTTCGGATATGGTTGCTATACGAAATACCTTTTGCTTGTCCGGCTCCACCAAAAGGCATTGGGTGGTTCCACCCGAGATATGAAAGGCCAAAAAGGACTTGTCCACCAAATCCAGACGATGGGTTGCAAACAGCGCTGCCATAATATGGCCTGCCTGATGGGAAAACCCGTATCGCGGGATATGTAGCCCGGCTGCTAACGATCTGGCGGCCATATCTCCGGACAAGAAGCAAGGCATATACGAACCCTCTTCATCCCGGGGTGTTAGTGAAACACCCACAGCCGTTATAATGGGCAGATCCTGCAAAAGGCTTTCCATTAGCTGCCCCAATTGCCGCACATGCAAAAAGACGGCATCGCTTTGGCGTAGTCCTAGTTGTCCCTGGGTAACCGGCAGCAACTGTTTTTCCTGACGAATTTCACCTGTATCGCTGTTGTAAACCGCTACAGAGGTGGTGTAGTTGCTGGTGTCGATGCCAAGATACTGTGGCATATCTTGTTTATTCCCCCACTTCTCCCATTTGCATAGAGGCTTCAACAGCATCTTTTTCAGCTGCTTGAATGGATTGTTGGACAATTTCTTCCTGCATCTCTTCTGAGGCAACTGTTTCCGCTGCATCTTGATCCAGTTGGGTAGAACCGTTTCTATCCCGTTCAAACTGACCCAAAAGCCCATTTACATAGGCGGCATCCTCTTCTGTTGCGTATTTTTTCACCAGCTCCACCGCTTCATTTATGGTGGCTCCTACCGGAATATCTTCCATCATAGAAAGCTCGCAGAAGGACATACGCAGTGCTGCCAGAGTGACCCTGGGGATACGGTTCAGCTTCCACTTTTTAGAGTAGTGTTCGATCATTTTATCCAGCTGCACCCGGTTGGCAATAGTCTTGGAGGAAAGCTGGTAAGCAAAGGAATCCACATGAATACTGCGTCCCACCTCCGCCTGGCTGATAATATCGTCCAGTGTTTCCTCTTCCTTAAAGCCCCATTCAAAAATTAGCGAAAAGGCAATTTCTCTGGATTCCCGTCTTTTGTGTTTCATTTTCTCATCCTTTGTTTAAAAAAAGATACCCTCAGGTGATCTGGCATCTAAGGGTATTGGTTGATACAGATTTAATTATCAAGCTGCTAATTATTTTGTTCTGCAACCGAATTGCCTGTAAACGCAATGTCCGCAATAACTACATTCACCTTGGAAACTGCCATACCCGTCATGGTTTGTACACTGTCCTTCACCGCCGATTGTATGGCTGCACAAACCTCAGTAATTTTGGCGCCGAATCTCAGCACCACCTGCATATCAATTTCCACAAAGTCATCGCAAACCGTAATCTCCACCGGTTTTCTGCCAAATTTACGGCGGAACATGCCGCCCACACCGGGGGTTTGTTGGGCCATTGCTTCTACCCCTTCAATTTCCAGGGCAGCCACCGACGCAATTGTACCGATTACTTCACAGGATATTTTCAGGCTACCCACCGGTTGCCTCTGATTTCCACTGCTCATGTTGGATTCCTCCTTTGGCATACGTATGCTACTGCCAGCGCCTGGTTGCAACAGCTTGGAACTGGATATAGTATACCACAAAGCTGCGTTGGATTCAAATATAATTATAGTATACTGTCCAATTGGTTCCAGTATACGTTTCATATATAAAAAGGTCAAGCACTTTTACCAAAACATCTATAAAAACCTATGGGTTGTTGGCAACCAGAAAACGGATTACTCATTCTGTCCATTTATTCAGCAGTTTTTCGATATTTTCAATTGTCCTGCTGTCTATAAAATGCTCAATTCTTTCCACCAGCTCCAGTTCATCTTTTGATTGATTAATATGACAAAACAACCGATGCAATACTGTGTGTCGGTGGAGCAGCCATGCGCCTGTCTCTTCCCCTCTTTGGGTAAGGCGGATAATTCCGTAAGGTTCAAACTGCACCATCCCCCGCTCTCGGAGCTTTGCCGCCATTTTGGAAGCAGACGGCGGGCGAACATTCAGAAGCGACGCCAGTTGATTGACACGCACATATTTGCCTTGTCCTGCTAATCGGCAGATCATTTCCAAATAATCTTCCATTGTGTGGGAAATAACCGCATGATCCAATTGGTTATACCCCCGTATGGTGTAAAAACTACTCTCATCCACAACTACACCATCCTTTCCCCTGTCACTTTTGCGCAAGAATTTGAATAAAATAGGTGCAAGAAACAAAGTTTCCCTTGCCTAATACTTATGAACAATACATTTAATTTAGTATAAGGAGTACAAACCATGTTCCAAAAAAACCTAACCAACCTACATGAAGGCGAAACTGCAAAGGTTTCCAGCCTTTTAATTACCGGTAGCATCAAACGACGACTACAGGATTTGGGTATTGTTGAAGGCACGCATATTGCGTGTATTCAAAAAAGCCCCTATGGGGATCCAGTCGCATATGGTATCCGCGGAACTGTGATTGCGCTGCGGTGTGAAGATGCCATAGGCGTTCTGGTGCATTAGTGGAAGGAGGCGACGCATATGAAAAACCTCTCTGACACCGTTGAGTACAGCATTACAAGAAACCATTCCACCGACAAAATCATTGCATTGGCAGGAAACCCCAATGTAGGCAAAAGTACAGTATTTGTGGTAACTCCAATTTGGAACAATTGGAGTTGAAAAGTAAACAGGCGCTGGAAGTTATCTATCCATCGCCTGTTGTTTTTCTATCTAACCTTTTTCTAATAATTTTTGGGCGGTAAATTGATCGGTAATCAGCACATCAATATACCCTCCCCTAAGAGCACCTAGGATGGAATCGCATTTATTGGGTCCCCCTGCTAAAGCAATAACCTTCTTAACCCCTTTTAAATCCTCAAGATTCACTGCCAATAGCTTATGGGTTAAATCGGTGGGACATAGAGTGCCCTGAATATCAAAAAAGTTGTTGCAGATATCCCCTACCGCGTGAATGGATTCCAACTGGCCAATGATTTCATCGGTGAATTCTAGGCCGGCCTCCTCACAGGATGCCTTGCTGGGGGGCTCGCCAATACCCACCAGAGCCAGATCCGAGTTGCAGGCACGATCCAGCACTTCCCGAATATGGGGCTCTTGCTTTAGCGCGGAACACAACTCCGCGGTGCGACAGAAATAGGGAGCATTGATTACATATCCCTTACCGTCATATTTTTCTAAAAAATACTGTACAATCCCACTGGGCTGAACCTGACTAGTCAGGGTGCCTGCCCCCCCCAGCAAGGTGGTAACCTCTAAGCCGGTGATAGAGGGGTTTGGACGCATCTGCTTAACCATTAGATCCAAGGTTCGTCCCCAGGACATGCCGATACGCATCCCACTTTCCAATATCCGCTCCATATACGCTGCCGCTTCTTGGGCAATGCGCTGGTTAATTCGTGTCTGTGTGTCCTCCACACAATCGGTTATCTTAATATCCAACAAGCCATACCGCTCCACAAGCTGGGTTTCCATAGATATAAAGTGACCAGAGCCCCGCACATCTACAACCTTTATTTGCACAATTCCTTCTTTGCGTGCTTCATTCAGCAGCTTTCCCAGGGTATTGCGAGATATGCCCAGGCTTTCTGCAGCTTGGGACTGTGTATATCCTTTTTCATAACAGTAATAGGCGGCCTTTAGCTTTAAATAATACCGCTGTTTTGCTCCTAATGACATTCCACTGTTCCAACCTCTCCAACCATCTTTTGTCTTATACATCACAATACCGTAATCACTGTTGGTTATCCAGAGTATTATACACTACACCTGAGCAAAATGGTATGAAAAGTTTACTGTCCTTATTGCTTCATCTGATGTGAACTTATAAAAAGGCTGTTATTCCTCCGGCACACTTAGCGGCGGAGTAATAGGCGGCCATCTGCATAGCACAGCTATGTCAAAAAGTAACGCAGCAATCTTTAGATAGTTTTCCTATATTTAGTTACCACCTCACTATCACCTGCTTTACTGGGAGATAGCCTTTTCTGCTCTGGCTGCTTTGCGAGTGGTAAGGATGCTGAGCAGCTGGTTTATTAGCACCGCAAAGAGCAGTACAATACCGATGACCACCTGTTGATAAAATGCACTGATGCCCATCATCTGCATACCATTTGTAAGAATGGCCAACAAATAAACGCCGATAACCACCCCCAAAACAGAACCCTCTCCACCTTTGATATTAACCCCACCTAATATACAGGCAGAGATGACGCTAAACTCCATGCCATCCCCTATTTTGGGATCTGCTGAACCCAAACGTGCAACCTGCCATACACCGGCCAGACAGGCCATTACACTACACAAAGAAAAGAAAATAAACCGCCAGCGGCGTACATTTATTCCCGAAAACTGCACAGCATTGGAATTTCCACCAATGGCAATGGCGTATTTACCCGCAAGGGTTTTCTTTTCTAAGAAGAGAAAACCGGCAACCACAGCTACTACAATTGGCAAGGCGAGGGGAATATTGCCAAACTTGATTTGATTTAAAATAGTAATCGGTTTTACCTCTGGATCACTTAATGGTATGGCTTGGCAAACCGTTAGGGCAAGCCCTGCACTAACTAGCCAAGTAGCCATGGTGGCCATAATTGCAGGGATTCCAAGGGTTTCGGTTATAAAGGTATTAACCCAACCCATGGCAACTCCCAGTAAAATAATAGGTAGAAACGCCAACCATGGATTCACTCCCCAGATACACAGATAGCCATATGTAACAGCGCTAAGGGCCATAACACCCGCAATGCTCAGATCAATTGCTCCACTGATAATAACCAGTGCCATGGCCCCGGCAATAATTACATTGGGTACGTTCTGCCGCACTATACTCATTAGGTTGTACATTGTGCTGAACCGGCTGTTCATAGCTGAAAAGAAAACAGCAAGCACAAATAACAAGCTCAGCAATACAAGATTCTGCCGCCCGGAGCGGCCCAGTTTCCATCCTTTTGGCTTCATACAGGACACTCCCTTATATCTTTATCTTTTTGCGGATAGTATTGTTGAGTACAATAGCCAAAACCAGCACTATCCCCTTTACAACGTTTTGGGTATAGATACGCAGTCCCAGCATGTTCATGATATTTGTGAGCACTCCCACAATCAGCGCTCCGATAATCATGCCAAACACAGTGCCTCTGCCACCGTTGATATCGGTGCCGCCCAGTACTGCCGCAATGATACAGTCGGTTTCAAATCCAGGCAGAATACCTGAATCAGCCACCGAAAAACGGGAGGTAATCACCACTCCTGTAAAAGCCGCCAACATACCGGAGAGCATAAATACCGTAGAGATGATTTTAACGGTATTTATACCGGAAAGCTTCGCTACCTGTATATTGGAACCAATTGCATAACACTTGCTGGAAAACACAGTCTTATTCTGAATACATAAAAAGATCAAGAAGATTCCAATAGCGTAAAGGATGGGCAGGGGAATCCCAAATACAACGCGACCCAAAACACCTATATTACCAGGCAGCCCTGACGAAATAATTGCTCCCCCTGCACCAATAAGGGCAATCCCCCCTGCAATATATTTAAAGGCAAGAGAGATGATAAAGGACGGCAGGTTCAGACCAGAGATTATTAGTCCGCTAAGCAGTCCACAAGCCATGCCACACAATACAGCCAATACTGCCGAAAGCCAGACCGGAATGCCATTTTTGGCAAACAACGCAAACAGAACACCAGCCATAGCACCTACACCGGCCACCGATAAATCCAGATTGCCAGTAATGAGTATCATGGTAATTGCAGAAGCTGTGATGATAGTACTGGATGTGGATATTAGCACATTAGAGATGTTGGCGGGGGTGGCAAACAGAGTTGGTTCTAAAATAAAGCCCACCATACAGATTACAATGAAGATGCCCAATATCGTCAGGTTTTGCAAACCGTCAGCAGTTAGTTTTAAACCACCGCTTTTATATTTAGTTGCTGTATTCGCAGTCATTTACAGTACCTCCTGTGACGATATTCATGATTTTCTGGGTATCTATATCCTCTCCGTTAGGAAGAATGGTCTTGAGTTCTCCATCGTATAAAAGGCCTACACGGTCACATAACCCCAGTATTTCTGGAAGCTCACTGGAGAATACAATAGCAGAGCATCCTCCACTTACCAACTTTCGGATAATGGCATAAATCTCCTGCTTTGCGCCTACATCCACACCCCGGGTAGGTTCATCCAACAGCAGTACCTTTGGGTTGGCGTTAAGGCATTTTGAGATAACCACCTTTTGCTGGTTTCCTCCGCTAAGATACATCACCGATTGGTTTTCATCCCGACAAGCTGTGCCAATGGCTTTGATATATTCATCCGCCAGTTTGGCTTGCTGCCGCTTGCTAAGGATTCCCCCGGAAGATACTGTAGCATAATTCATCATAGGGGTATTGGAAGCGATACTCAGTGATGTGCACACACCCTGGGTGCGCCGTTCCTCCGGCACTAGTGCGACTCCCCGTTGTAATGAACTGCGTGGGCCACGGCTTTTTTCCGCCACACCTTCTACCGCTATCTCCCCTTCGTATTCATCTACTCCATAAATTGCACGGGCAATCTCGGTTTTTCCCGCACCAATGAGACCGTAAAAGCCTAAGATTTCCCCTTCATATAAATCGAAGCTTACATTATGCAGCTTTCGGTTGTTGACATTTTTAACCTGGATTAATGACTTGGCGGTATTGATTTTATTTGGGATATACTCTTCCATTATCACCTTGCCAATCATCATCTGAATAAGTTCTTGGCGGTTTTCTACTTCGGTCCGGGGCTTGGTGACAATGTGTTTGCCATCCCGCAAAACGGTTATGTAATCCGCTAGCTCCATAATTTCTTCCAGACGGTGGGAAATGTAAATAATGGTAATTCCCTGCTTTTTAAGATCCGATATAATTCCAAATAAACGCCCCACTTCCTCCTCTGATAACGAGGCGGTGGGCTCATCCATAATAATAACGTCGCTGTCCATAGCAAGTGCCTTTGCCATTTCTACAACCTGGCGTTTGGCAACGCTGAGCTCTTCAATGTACTGCTTTGGATCAATGGTGGCATCAATGCGGCGCAACACCTCAAACACCTTGGTGTTAGAACTGCTGCGTATAATACCAAACTTGGTCTCTTCCAAACCCAGGCAGATGTTCTCCTCCACCCGCAGCTGTTCAACCACATTCAGCTCCTGGAAAAGGCACCCAATTCCAGCCTGCATGGCTTGTCGGGTGCTGGAGGGGTTAAAGTCTCGCCCGTTGTAAAGAACGGTCCCCTTTGTTTTTGGGTGTGCCCCTGTTAAAATCTTTATCAGTGTGGATTTTCCTGCGCCGTTTTCTCCTATCAAACAGTGACAAGAGCCCTTTTTTATATTGAAGCTAACATCATCAAGAGCCTTTACACCAGCAAAATGTTTGGCGATGTTTTGTATTTGCAGTACATATTCGTCCATGTTTTCACTCCATCCACCGGCAGTGGGGCCGGATATATTTTAGGTTGGGTGCGACCACATGCCGCTGTTTGCACCATTCCCCCGGCAGAACATTCCACCGGGGATAGGTGCACAGTGTGTGAAAAAACGCACTTTTAACGCTTTTTAAGCCTTTGCAATTTCAGCAGCCAGATCCAGGGGAGTTTTGGGGTTGTACTGGATATTAAACCAGTTCTGCATATCCTGGAGGCTGTCCTTGTAGAAATTGAAGTAAGTATCCGGAGTGGTTCTTTCAACATAGGTATCGTTGTCCAACTCGCCGTTGATGATCTCCATCATCATATCAATCTGGGCAAAAGCGAAGGTTTGGGGCTGCATACCCAAGGCATATTTCAGAGAAGAGTTGGGGTCAGCCAGCTTCATCAGCTCACCGGCAGAAGCGTCGGTTGAGGCAATAATCTCGGTAAGTGGAACACCGTCTTTTGCTTTACCGCGTCCAGCAGCCTCATAAGCGGCAAGTGCACCAAGGCCATTGGATACATTGTCTCCGTAGACAATATTAACGTCGGGATACTTAACGATAGCATCGGCAGTTACCTGCTGGGCTACTTCCAGTACACCACCTGCATGCTCCCAATAGGTTGCACCAACCAGTGTGTTGCCGGCGCTGTCTTTAAATGCCTTGGCTCCGTCTGCTTCGGTGGGCAGGTAATCTACCACGCTCTGGACACCCCGCAAAAACGGACCTGTACGATTGTCGAAGCAGAACGCAATATCAGTCCAGCTGACAAAGCCTACCTGAATCGGTTTGTCTGGATACAGCTCAATCCATTTTTTAGCCATATCTGTACCCATCTGCTGAGCAACAGTGGCTTCATCAATCATCAGGGCAGGAACCTTTTTGCCTGTAGTTCCTACATTATAGGTCATGATATAGACACCTTGGCTACGTGCTTCTTGGATGATTTCGTTGACGCCGTCTTCGGTTACCGGGTGAAGAATGATACCGTCAACACCTTTTGCAATGAAGGTTTCCACTGCTGCAATCTCTTTGTTCAGGTCCTGATCCGGGTCAATAACCTCATAGGTGGCACCGTACCTATCCTTGGCATACTGTTCGGCCCAAACAGCGTCGTTGCCGTGCACATCATGCTTTAGGGTAATAGGCACCTTGCCGATATACGCCCCTTTGCTGGTGGCAGGCTCTTCGCTTGCTTGGCTGCTAGAGGTTGCCTGGGGAGCTGTGCTGGGAGTATCGCTTTTGGTAGCTCCACCGCTGCAAGCCGCAAACGATGTTGCCACGACCAGTGCAAACATTGCGATTGCTACCAGTTTTGATTTTCTGTCCATAGAAATCCTCCTTTGTATATTGTATAAGGCAAGTTGTACACCTTATATCCAAATAAAAACGTACACAAAACCAGCCCAGGGCGTTTCTGCTATAAGAAACCATCCCTAGATAAGGATATATACCTACTTTTCCATATTACCCCAGTATATCTCTGAGCCGATAAAGCAGCTGCTGAAGTTTTTCGGCCTTTAATATATACTGTGTTACACCGTCAATACACATGTAATAGCTGTCCTCATCTCGCTGCAAAAGTTCCAACACCACCGTGGTTCCATCAAGATAGGTTGATTGAAACCTAGCCATCACTTTACCAGCCTGCTGTGGGGCAGAATCATATCCATCTGCAATTAATCCGGTATATTTAACAAAAATAGAAGAGAACTCTTCTGTACGCAGCACTCGGTTGTCCACTGTAATCTGTGTATTATCACCGTTATGATCCAGCTGGAAGTGGTACTCTTTTCCTTCCGCTGTAATGGTGATTGCGCTTAAATCCTTTATCGCTGCCTGCAGCGGTGCTACAAACAATAGGGCATCGGGATCCATCACCGATACTGATAAATCCACTGTATACAAGCTGACAATTTCATCTGTTCCACCGGTGCGTACATAGGTATAGGGACCGTTTGTACTGCCTATCTCCAACCGTTGGGTGTTTCCTGCTTGGTCGGTAACCTCTAACCACTGGGTAGGGGAATCCAACCCCATTTGTGCATGGGTTAGGGTTTGCGGGTAACCTGCTATTCGCCATTTACCCATGGCGTTTACCAACTCACTTAGCTCTATCCGGCGGGCAGGAGCATCGTAAGGATAGGTCATGTGCCAGCTCTGGAAGTTTTCATTTTCCACCTCCACCACCCGTTCCCCACCTTGGTAATATGCCAGCTTTTGTATAGCGGTTTTGTCCACAGTAAAAACTTCCTTGTCCCGATAAGCTGCTAGGCTACCGGTTAACTGTGCCACCGAAGCAGTGTCGGTTATCATAACCCGTTTGCTGCCATTATCCCGTATGTATACGCCGCTACGGCTGGTAGTCTCGTTGCCTATAATAAAGGAGTGTGTGGTGGAACCAGCCTGAAATGCAACAGTTGCAGCCGGTTGCTCAAGTCCATAGGATTCTTGTTCATTGTCCAGCACCCGAGAGATAGAAAAATTGGATAGTGCCGCTATCATCAAATCCATCTTTTGTGGGTTTGTACGGTATTTTCCTTGAGACTCTACAAGCCACTCTTCCCCACTTTGGCTAAATAAGAAGGTGCCGTATTCATTGGTAATTTGTATCTGTGAGATTGTATTGGGGTCAAGGTCATACAGAACACCTGTCTGCTCTATACGCATTTCCCGTGCCAGTGCATAATAGGTTCCAGCAGTGATTAGGCAAAGCACTGCCATAATGGATATGGTTACCACCTTTTTCATCACTGGTTCCTCCTAAGTGCCCAAACAGCAAGGGCAGAACCAAACGCAATGATTGGTAAAACTCCAAGGCAGATGATGCTTAACTTAATAAACCCATTCCCTCTAACCACAAGGCGGTTAGCATTGATTGCCTTAGAGGCTATCACCTGGTTGTCTCGTCCGCCTTGCAGCCAGTTGATGCAGTTCACCCATAAATCCCGGTTTGCCTGCACCTCAATGCTGCCGTCATAGGCAAACGAGCTATTGCCAATCACCACTACCCGAGCGGCGGGCTTTCCCCAACGCACATTGCTTACCACCGCACTGTAGGCTAGAGGTACAGGGCCGGGAATATCTGCACCGGTAAAGGCTGTATCAACGATGGTGGTATCTACCCTGGCCCAGCTCTTGTCGCTGCTAACCAGCAGGGGAGAAAGCTCCACTGTGGATGTATCGTATGCCAGTTGACCCAGCCCCCGCGCCACAGGAAGCACCACCATTTTGCGATCCTCACCGATAGACTGGGTGATTGTATGCATTGCCAAACCCGGCACCAGATACATCTGACTGGCAGCAAGGTGGCGGGATGGATCCTCTTCCACTACAAAATTGTTCTGCAAATCAATACCGATTTCTCTGCACAGAACGCCAAAATTAGGCAGTTGGATGTTGTTGGAATTGGTCACAGCATCCACCAACAAAAATATGTGGCCCCCACGCCCCATAAACTCCTGTACCATAGTCAGTTCCTGTACAGTCAAATCCTCTTTTGGGGAAGCGAACAGCAAGATGCTGGCATTCTCCGGTACTGCATCAGTGGCCGTTAAATTAAGCGACTTCACACGATAGGCTTCTTGTTCCAATGCTGAAACTGCTTTGCTCATGCGGTCGGCAGGGATTGTTTCCTGATGCCCCTCTACCATATACACCACCGGCAGGTTATCGCTGGTAACATAGCGGATGGCACCGGTTATCTCCCTTTCTCCACTAAAGACATTTCCCTCGGTTGTCTCTTCAAACAGTGCGGCGCTATGTATCAGTTTCACCCGTTCACCGCTGGAGACAATCAGCGTACCGTTGGCAATAGACGCAAACTCCAATTGGTACTTACCAAGTTCTCCTGGATTACGCTCAGCATCTATATAGCGCACCTTCAGCAAGTCAGTTGCTTTTCCATATTCCTCCAACAGAGACTGTACCATCATTTCCTCATATCCTGTGGGGTATACTGCCAGAATTTCAACAGCAGTTGGCAGTTCTCCTAAAATCTCTACAGTCTGCCCCGAAAGGGTAAATAGCCGCTGCTCGGTCATATCATAGCGCCATGGAATCAGGTAAGCCAGCTTCACTAGGAAGGTGAGCAATACAATGAGTAGGGCCAGCAGTATGGCTGCACTGATATATAGTTTTTGTTTGGTTCCAAACCTTTGCTTCATTGCCTGTTTCACTGTTACTACAAACCTCCCATAGGGTCAGCGCAAGCGGCGCAGTTCCATGTTTTTCACGGTTAGGAATAAAGCAATGGTGCTATAAGCCAGGTAATAGGCTACCGGCCCAGCACGGAAAATTCCCCGTGTAAATTCATCATACCTGGTGGTAACTGCCAATGCAGATAGCACCTCCCGCAACACCGGTATTTGCAGGTTGCGGCTAAACGAGGACATCATCACCAGTATAAACAACGCCCCAAAGGACAGGATAGCAGCTGTTACCTGGTTTTCCGCCAGGGAGGCGGTAAATATGCAAACAGCGGTCATGGACATGGCAAGGAGCAGATACCCTAGGTAGGTGGCCCAAATGCTGCCGAAGTTTGGGTAGCCATAAGATCCAATAATTGCTACATATACCAGTGTGGTGGACAACGCTGCCAGCACTACACACAAGGCGGCAAGGTATTTTCCCAAAACTATTTGGGGGATGGAAAGGCGGGAAGTCAGTAGCAGTTGTTCGGTTCCGGTATTGCGTTCTTCTGAAAAAAGCTTCATAGTAAGCACTGGAAATATCATAAAGGACATACTGCTCAGCAAGGAAAAGGTACCCGCCATATCTCCACCGCCGCCAAGCAGATTATAGGTTACGAAAGAAATCCCGGATAGAATTAAAAATATACCGATAAACACAAAGCCAAAAGGGGTAGAAAAGTAGTTGGATACCTCTCGGCGAATCAAATAAACCATTAGGCGATTACCCCTTCCTGCACCCTATCCTCTGTTGCCTGCAAAAATAGGTCCTCCAGGCTTGTCCCGGCAGTGCGCAGCTCCAGGATAGGCTGATTCTCTTTTGCTGCTGCACGGAACAAATTTTCTCTGGCCTCATATCCGCCCTGCACCAAAAACGTACTCTCCTTCTCGCTGGGTAAATGCTGTACTGTTGTAATGGCGTCCACAGCATCCAGCAAGGCTTTAGCCTGATAAACAGGCGCCTTTAGCCGTACAACAAAGCTGTCGGTGTTTTTTTCATCTGTCTGTCCAACAGTGTTGACAGCTGCAATTCGGCCTCTATTAATAATGACCACCCTGTCACAAGTAGCCTGAATTTCCGATAGAATATGGCTGCTTAAAATAATGGTGTGTGTGTTACTCAGGTGCCGGATTAAATTACGAACACCGCTAATTTGTTTGGGATCCATACCGGCTGTTAGCTCATCCAATATAAGAACAGGTGGAAAACCCACCAACGCCTGGGCTAACCCCACGCGCTGCCGGTAGCCTTTGGAAAGATTTTTAATAAGCCTGTCTGCAACCTTGTCCACCCCGGACAACTCCATAACTTCCCGCAGGTGCCCCTCCCTCTCTGGGCGGGGCACTCCACGGATTTGAATCACAAATGTAAGAAAGGCTTTTACAGACATTTCCGAATACAGGGCTGGGTTCTCCGGTGCAAAGCCAATACATGCTTGGGCCTTGCCGGGAGACTGCTCCATGTCAATTCCATTCACCACAATCTTACCGGAGGTAGGGCTGATATGACCTGCCAACATCTTCATAATAGTGGATTTCCCGGCGCCGTTTGGCCCCAACAATCCCACAACTTCGCCCTTTTCTATAGTAAAGGAGATGTTCTCTGCCCCCACTTTAGAGCCATAGTGTTTTGTAAGATTGGATACAGCAATCATATGGATCTCTCCCTTTGCCCC
>CAYNCW010000017.1:0-16022 GCA_964395635.1 uncultured Oscillospiraceae bacterium | reverse complement strand
TACTGCTAACCGGCTTTTTTTCTTATTTTTCATCTACCATAATACGTAAAATTTCTTGGTCGGTTTGGCGCATACCATTTTGGGCAAGTTGTCCTACACTTTGTATGGTTTTTTCCACACTGGACTTGACGATACCTTCTCCGGCACCAAACACATTGCCGTTCATGGTCATCTCATGCCCCAAAATAGCGGCGTCAACAGAGGTTGCTATCTTTGCTGCACAAGACCCCTTAGCACCGTCACACACAATTCCCGATACATTGGCCAGGGTATTGGTTATGGTATCACCAATGGCGTTTAGGTCGCCACCATGCAGCCAGGTTATTGCTGCACCGCTTCCACATGCAGCACATACCACACCGCAGTAGGCAGACAGTCGACCAATTTCCCGCTTCTGCAAGAGAGCTACCAGATTGCTAAGCACCAGCGCTCTGATTACCCTTTGGTGATCTGCCCCCAGGTGCCCGGCATAAGCAATAACCGGCAAGGATACGGTTATGCCCTGATTGCCACTGCCGGAGTTGATAATCACCGGTAGCACACATCCACCCATCCTGGCGTCACTGCCTGCAGCAGCCAGTGCCCGCGCATAGGAACGAATGTCGGTATCCGCTTCTCCCCTTTTCAATAAGGTGGCACCTACCTGCCCACCATAAGGCTTGCTCAGCCCCTCCTGGGCTATACGGGTGTTAAAGTCTATCTGCCGCTGAATACTCTCTTCAATCTCATCCATGGTAACCTGGGTGGTAAACTCCAGAATGTCGGCAAGATTCAAAAGGCTTCGGTCGGTTGTTTTGCCTGTGGGCCCCTGCGCAACCTGGTTGCAGGTGAACAGAGCCTCTCCATCACGTTCCACACGCACAATATTGGTGTGTGTGTCCCGAATTTCCACCACTGCAGTATGGTCTTGTGCCTGGGCTTCAATTACAATGTGCAGCTGATGGGTGGTCTCCAACAGGCTTACTTTGCAGATACCCTGTTGTAACAGTTGGGCGGTGGTGGCAATATCTTGAGGCTGCACATCCGAAAGAACCTCTAATCCCTTGTTGGGATTACCGGCCACAGCACCCAATACTGCGCTGGTATCTACTCCTTTCATATTGCCGGTTGTGGGAACAACAACACCCATGGCATTTTTAATAATGTTGCCGCTACACCGCACTTCTATCTTTTCCGGCATAAAACCCAGTGCTTCTCTTGCCTTTGCCGCAGCAAGGGCGATGGCGATGGGTTCGGTGCATCCCAGAGCGGGAACCAGCTCTTCCCGCAGGATTGCCAGATATTCGTTGTATATTGTTTGATTCATGATACAGTTCCTTTTCTACAGCTCTATTTCCCGGTTTCTTTCCCACATTCGGTGCAAGCTGATGGAATCACGGCACTTTGGGCTTTATCATCCACCATTGCTTTGTACATACGATAGCCACCGGCCAGGTTGCGGGTGTTTGCGCCCTTTTGCGCCAGAATCCGCTGGGCAATATAGCCACGTAAACCAATTTGGCAGTTTAGGTATATCTCCTGAGATAAATCCAGTTCACCAATACGTTCCCGCAAAGCATCCACCGGTATGTTGATAAAGCCTGGGATATGTCCCTGGTCGTATTCTTCCGGTGTGCGCACATCCACCTTTACAGCTTCTGTGGGAATGTTGTCCACATCTTCTGGGTAGAAGGGCAGCATCATGCCGTCCAAGATATTTCCTGCCACATATCCCGCCATGTTAACTGGGTCCTTAGCAGAAGAGTATGGCGGCGCATAGGCAAGTTCCATTTCTTGAAGCTCGTACACATCCAGTCCAAAGCGCACTGCATTGGCAATGCTGTCGATGCGTTTGTCCACACCGTCGCCCCCAACAATTTGTGCACCCAATATCTTGCCCTCTGGGGTAAACAGAAGCTTGATGGCCATCATCTCCCCGCCGGGATAATAGCCTGCATGAGAAGCAGAGTAGGTTAAGGATTTGCGGTATTCTACCCCCGCTTGCTGCAAGGTTTCTTCTTTTTCTCCTGTTACAGCCACAGTCATGCCAAACAGCTTCATTATAGAAGTGCCCTGGCTGCCTTTATATGCTTGCTTCTTGCCGCAAAGGTTATCTCCCACTATACGGCCCTGTTTGTTTGCTGGTGATGCAAGAGGAATCAACACCTGCTTGCCACTGACAACATGGTTTACCGATACCGCGTCACCCAGAGCAAACACATCCGGCACAGAGGTCATCATATACTGGTCCACCAGAATTTCTCCACGAGCTCCCAGCTGGATACCACTGTCTTTTAAAAATCCTGTTTCCGGTCGAACACCAACACTGAATACAACCATTTCCGCCGGTATCTGTGCGCCGTTATCCAGCTCTAATCCAGCTTCAGACAAAGCCACACACTTGCGGTCCAGCACCAGATGAATGCCTTTTGCCCGAAGATAGTTGTGCACCTGATGGGCCATATCCATATCCAGCGGTGCCATTACATGAGGTGCTGCCTCCACCACTGTAACCTCTATGCCCTGTTCCGATAGGTTCTCGGCCATTTCTAACCCGATAAAACCGGCACCGATAACCGCGCATTTTTGGGGACGGTGCTTTTCAATATGCTCTTTAATGGCAAAGGTGTCGGGGATATTGCGCAGTGTAAATACCCGGTTCTTTTCAATGCCGGGCAGGTTGGGGCGGATAGGAGCCGCACCAGGAGAAAGCACCAGCTTATCATAGCTTTCGCTGTACCGCTGGCCGGTGGCATGGTTTTGCACCTCCACCGTTTTTGCAGCTGTATCTACCGATACTACCTCCTGCTGTACCCGCACATCCACGTGGAAGCGGTTGTAAAAGCTTTGGGGGGTTTGCAGCAACAGCGCTTCTTTTTGGGTTATGGTGCCTCCAATGTAATAGGGCAAACCGCAATTTGCAAAGGAGATAAACTCCCCTTTTTCAAATAAAATGATTTCTGCGTTTTCGTCGTTTCTACGCAGCCTTGCAGCGGTTCCTGCACCACCGGCAACGCCGCCAACAATAACCACCTTCATTTCGGCACTCCTTTCATGGTTCTACACATCTATTCGGCAGTTAACCATTGTTACTTTATATTTTTTTGATGTATTATAAATAATGAGGGGTTTTGGGGGTAAGCACCTCACAGCCTGTTTCGGTTATCAGCACCATATCCTCAATGTTAAAGCCATTGACGCCACGGATATAGCATGGCACCTCCATGGCCAAAACCATGCCGGGCTCCAGCACTCTGGTTTCAGTGGCATTGATAAAGGGAGCTTCTGCTGTAGCAGGGCCCATGCTGATGCTGTGGCCCAAATGGCCGCGGCGATAGCTGGGAAAACCAGCCTGCACCCAGGAAAATCCAATCTGAAACAACTCGCTGATGGGAAGTCCCGGCTTTGCTGCTTCCAGCATTTTTCGCTGTGCTTCATACAGTCGGTCTTTTAGCCTGCAGATAGCGGGATCGCCGTTTCCAACGATCCATCCCCGGGAGGTATCGGTGGTGTAAAAATCAAACTCCGCATTGACGCCTGCATCAAATTTTACCACATCGCCGTCTGCAATTCGTCTATCCCCTGGCAGCGCCAAACGTGCCCCATTGGGCCCGGTTGCAAACATCGACCAGGAGCTGGGCACACAGATACCTGAAGCCATAACATTGCTTCGGAAACAGGCAGCCAGCTCCCGCTCTGAAACCCCAACAGCTACCATTTCCGCCACCTTGGTAAATGCAGCGTCAGCCACACCGCACAGATTCCGGAACATTTGGATTTCTTCCGGGGTTTTTACACTACGGGCATACACAAACAGGTCGGATATATCCACAAAGGTAACATCCGGGAGCTTTTCGTGCAATGTCTTGTAGTACACAAAGGGCAGATACTGCAGTTCAATGCCCACCGTTTTGTCGGCCAGATCCAACTCTTTCACTGACCGAAGCAAAACATCCAGGGAGCTTTCAAACACGCCGGTTTGCTCCGGCATCTGGTTTTGAGCGATTTCTTCCCAACTGCGAACCCCCACCCAGGTATCGTACTTGCGAATGATAAGCGGGCTGTTTCGCTCTTCAAAAGCAGGGGCTTCAAAATCCATGGTAATTGCATGGGTGGGAATCTTTTCATCTGCATGTAAGACAGCCAGGGTAAACCCCGGCTGTCTGGATACAGTGTGTTGATGTCCTGCAAAACCTGCAACATAGTGGAAATTTTCGGGGGAGGACACAATAGCGCCCTCTATCCCCCGTTGTTTTAGCAAAGCTTTTATCTTGTTTTGTTTTGCATTCATAAATGGCTCCTATAGCTTATGCAGGATAAAAGAGGGGGGCTCCCGGTCCCAGAGGCAGTCCCAGGAAGTACCATACCACCAAAAGCACCAACCAGCTGAGCAGGAAGGCGATGGAGTAGGGAACCATTGTGGAGATAACTGTTCCGATCCCTGCTTTTTTATCATACTTTTGGAAGAATGCAACGGTGAGTACAAAGAAGGGCATTAAAGGAGCGATAATATTGGTGCTGGAATCGCCAATTCTATAGGCCATCTGGGTAAGTTCGGGAGACAGGCCAAGACGCATGAACATAGGTACAAAAATGGGTGCCATCATCGCCCACTTTGCAGAATCTACCGCTATAAAGATGTTGATAAAGGCTGTGAGCAGGATGAAACAGATAATGAGAGGGATTCCCACAAAGCCTACATCCTGGAGGAAGTTTGCACCCTTAACCGAAAGAACAGTACCCAGGTTGGAGTAGTTGAAGGTTGCGGTGAACTGGGCGGCAAAAAAGATGAGAACCATAAAGCTGGAAAGACCGCTAATTGCATTGTTCATCAGGGATACAACGTCTTTGTCGTTTTTGATAACCCCTGCACCAATACCGTAGAAAATGCCGGGGATGAGAAACAGCAGCATCATAAAGAAGATAATACCGCTCATGAAGGGGGACTGCAAAATGCCGTGGGTTTCTGGGTTGCGCAAAAGGCCGTTTTGGGGCAGAACCAAAGCCAGCATGATGATTACATACACCAAAGCGGAGATACCGGCAAAACGCATACCGCGCTTTTCGTTGGCGGTGATATCGGATACCCCTTCGGACTTATCAAACTGATAAGCAGGCAGTCTGGGCTCGATAAGCTTGTCTGTGATCAGGGTACCTACAACGGTAAGCAACACGGTGGAGACCACCATGAAGTACCAGTTAGCCACTGGCAGCACCGAATAGTTGGGGTCAATGCTTTGGGCAGCCTGGGTAGACATGCCTGCAAACATGGGGTCGTTGGTGCCAATCAGCAGGTTTGCGCTCCAACCACCGGATACACCGGCAAACGCAGCAGCCAAACCGGCAATGGGGTGACGCTTAAATGCCATGAACAAAATGGCACCCAGAGGAACCAGCACTACATAACCGGTGGAAGATGCAATATTGGACATAATTCCCAAAAATACCACCACAGCAGTAACCAGGCTTTTGGGGGTGGATGCTGCTACCTTGCGAAGCAGTGCAGACATAAAGCCGCTGCCATCTGCTACGCCTACGCCCAAGATAATGGTGAACACTGTTCCCAGGGCGAAAAATCCGGTAAAGTTGCTGACTACGCTGGTTACCATATGGCGAATGCTGTCAGGGCTCAGCAGATTGACAACCGCCACAGTCTTTTCCACCATCTCGCCATTGGCTACATCAATGCTGTCGTAGGTTACCGCAACACCCATGCTGGCACAGATTGCCGATATCACCATAGTTACGAGGGTGAAGATTAAAAATAGCGTGGCAGGATTGGGCAGACCGTTGCCTATTCGTTCCACCGAATCCAGCGCTTTGGCCACAAAACCCTTTTTTTCGCCTTGTGTTTTTGTTTTTGCCATTGTATTGCCTCCTCTTTCTTACTGTACAGAATTTATCTGCCTTTCAGTGCATCCACAGCTTCCTTTAGCTGATGCATTGCCTTTTCTAATGTGCCTAAGGGACAGGCCACATTCAGCCGCATATGTCCTTCGCCGCCATGGCCAAAACTAGTGCCGCGATTAAGGGCAAGTCTTGCTTTGTTCACCATAAAGTCAACCAGCTCTCTGTCGTCAAGTCCCAGCCCCTTGCAGTCCAGCCAAAGTAGATAGGTGCACTCCGGCAGTCGCACTGTAATTTCTGGAATGTTTTCTGTAAGAAATGTCTGGATAAACTGGGCATTTTTCTCAATGTGTCTCAGCAGCTGTTCCAGCCACTCCTCGCCGTGGGTAAATGCTGCTTCCACAGCAACCAAGCTGAAGCAGTTGTTCCGATGTACGTCCAAATGCTTCCAAAATGTATCAAACTTGCTTTTGGTTTGTTGGTCTGGCAACACAATTGTGCAAGCTTGCAGTCCCGCCAGGTTAAAGGTTTTGGTTGCAGAAATGCAGCTGATGGTGTTTTTTGCAAACTCTGGGCTGATAGAAGCCATGGGTATGTGGGTATTCTCCCACAAAATCAGGTCGGAGTGGATTTCGTCCGAAACCACCATAACCCCATATTCCAAACAGAGTTTACCGATGTGTTCCAGCTCTTCCCGTGTCCAAACCCTTCCCACAGGGTTGTGGGGATTGCAGAGAATCAAAAATGCCGGCTTCTGCTTTAGCTTTTCTTCAAATGCCGCAAAGTCGATGGTGTAGTATCCGTTTTCTTCCACAAGTGTGCAGGTCAGGGGCTCACGCTGCCAATCCTCAACCACATTGAAGAACTCGGAATACACCGGTGTGAAAAACAATACCTTGTCGCCAGGATTGCTGAATTCCCGCACAATAGTGCATAGTGCCGGGACAACCCCTAAGTTAAAGCTGACCAGGCTTGTGTCTATCTTCCAGCCGTTGCGTTTTTGCTGCCAATCGCAAACCGCCTGAAAGTAGGAATCAGGCCGAGATGTATAGCCAAAAATCCCTTGACGATTGCGCTGGTCAATAGCGTCTATGATAGGCTGGGCTGTGGGCAGATCCATATCCGCAATCCAAAGCGGAATCAGATCTTCCCTGCCGAAGTTTTTCTTCAGCTCGTCATACTTAGCTGAAAAATTACGACTTCGGTCAACTGGCTTGTTAAAGTCATACTGCATGTTGCTCATTTCCTCCTGGGTAATATCGCAGGAACCAACAGTTCCATTGCTTTCTATTATTAGCAATTAGCGTGCCAACTATTTTATTACTGTTATTATGCGCTTTTGCGACAGGAATCCTGTAAAAATCTGTATATCAAATGGTCATTTAGGTTAAATTTCCACCCATTCCACCATTTAAATGCAGCAAAACCTGTTCCCCATCCTTGGTTATCTTGCTGCCGCTTCGACCACGGCTAACCTTGAGAAGCCCCAGTTCCTCAAGCCTTGTGAGAACAGAGCGAACTTCCTGTTCCGACAGTGGAATCCCAGCTTCCATGGCAGCGGTAGAAAGGGATTTGCGGCCTAAGCGCTGATTGGTTTGATTGGCCCGGTACAGTGCATTGAGCACAAAGCCGTATTCCTCCCGGTTACTTCCGGCTATCTGTAAATACTGATGGAGTAGTTGACTTTGCTGTTGGGTTAACTGGGTGGGCTGTGGTTTTGGCTGGTGAGAGACAAGCATTCCCGGAGGAAGATCGTCTAGCTGGATTTGCTGTTTGCCAAGGCATGCCAGATACTCCACACAATTGCCCAGCTCACGAATATTGCCTTCCCAGGGGTGCTGCAAGAAGAGTTGTTGGGCTTGTCCGCTTAAAACAAAGTTGCTGCCAATCTGCTCCTGTATGGTATGAAACAGCAGCAAAACATCGTTGCCCCTTTGGCGCAGAGGTGGCAGCTCCACCGGCAACACAGCAACACGGTAGTACAAATCCTTACGGAATTCCCCGCGCTTTACCATCTCAAATAGGTTTTGGTTGGATGCTGCCACTATCCGCACATCCACATGAATTACCCGGTTGCCGCCAACCCGCAGCACCTCTTTTTCTTGGATAACCCGCAAAAGCTTTAGCTGCAACAGCTGGCTCATGCCTTCAATTTCATCCAGAAAGAGGGTGCCTTTGTGGGCAAATTCAAAATAGCCCATCTTGCCGCCCTTTTTAGCTCCGGTGAAGGCCCCGTCTTCGTACCCAAACAATTCACTCTCCAAAAGACTATCGGGTATGGCGGCACAGTTTATCGCCACAAAGGGGTAGTTAGCCCGCCGGGATGCCGCATGAATTGCATGGGCAAACAGTTCCTTACCGGTTCCGCTTTCCCCTGTGATGAGAATGGATCCGTTGCTGGCAGCCATCCGCTTAGCAACGCTGCACGCCTTTTGAATTGCCGGGCTTTCCCCCACAATATCGGCAAAGGTGTATTTGGTGCGGTGCCCTTTATTGAGCAGCTGCAACCGCAACTGGTGCTGTTTGTATTCTGCATCGCTAAAGCGCTGTACCAAAGCAAAGGCCCCAATTAGGATTCCCTGCCGCACCACTGGGGTTATGGTCATATTCACATCCACGTCGCCAATCTTTATCAGCCGTGGACTGCTTTTGGTTTTGCTGCTACAGCATTCTTTAAATTGAATATAGGGCAGCATTTCCGACGCTTTTCGATCCAATACTTCCTGGCTTTTTAGGCCGGTTACATATTCTGCTTTTTGGTTAAAGGTGAATACAAACCCTTGGTCGTCTATACCGATAACCCCCACATCCAGGATATCCTGCAGGATTTCAAACAGGCTTTGCAGCTGGATTGAGCGGTTGAAAACCCGCCGAAAGG
This sequence comes from uncultured Oscillospiraceae bacterium, assembly GCA_964395635.1. GTDB lineage: Bacteria > Bacillota > Clostridia > Oscillospirales > Ruminococcaceae > WRAV01. The sequence continues at coordinate 7,318 of CAYNCW010000017.1, read as the reverse complement.
TATAGTCGTTATTTACCACCGAATCAGCATAGCTGCGATATTCCTGGGTTTCCAGCAGGTGTTCCAGCCGCAGCTTTAGCGCAATCTCCGCAATGGTTTCGGGGCTTAGCACTCTTGGGCCAATATCAATAATCTCTTCCACATGATCCGGTACATATCGCCTTTCCCCCGGGGTTACCGCCAGCTTACAGCTGGGTTGTTCGGCTATTCCAGGGTAACAGGGAACAAAATCGATGTTATTTACACCAATTTTGTTAAGATACGCCATGGTCTCGGTGGCCATTCTGGGGTTAATGTTCACCAGCATTGCAGTGGTATTGCGGGGAACCTCCAGCAGTTTGTGCAAAGATTCCTTGTGTATGGTCACCTGGGTGATAACCACTTCTCCCCCCAACGGCAGATACTCCTCCACATCCTTGTACCCTTCATAGGCGCAGGTGGAGATTATATATAAATCTGCCTTTTGAATCCGGGATGTGGAACCATCCTGAACGTTGTAGGTGGATACCTCTATAAAGGGCTCGAAAAAGGTACACACCTGTTGGGCATACAATGCAACCGACTGTGCATCCCAAGTAATTACCGCCACCTTTTTGGTCATCGCTCTTCCCCCTGTTTGCCACATCTTTGCCAATCTATAGTCATTCAATACTAGCATAGTGGGTATCACAGTGTCAATTTACCAATCTGTAGATAATCATATCATTTACATAGGATTAATATGAATAATGTACATATGGCATAACAACCTTGGTTGTAGCATCGCCTAAAAACAACTGCTTGCTCCTGTAAACTGTATATGGTACAGTAGTGTAAGATTACAGACAAAGGAGAATCTAAATGCAGGCCAAGGAGTTACTATTTTTTGATTTGGATGGCACCATTATTGACCCCCTGGTGGGGATTACCCAGTCGGTTGCATATGCTTTGCGCTCTATGGGACTGTCGGTAGAGGATCCCACCAGTTTAACCCACTTTATCGGCCCACCTTTAACCTGGTCTTTCCGGGAGTACTATGGCTTTGATGAGGAAAAGGTCCAACAGGCAGTGGCGTTGTATCGGGAAAAATTTTCCCAGCATGGGCTGCACGCCAATACCCTCTATCCTGGAATGCAGACATTGTTGAAGAATTTTTATCCCTCCAAAACCCTGGTGATTGCCACCTCCAAGCCGGCTGTGTTTGCCCTGGAAATTGTAAAGAGGTGGGATATTGCAGGGTATTTTGCCCATATATGCGGCAGTGAACTTACCGGTGAACGTTCGGATAAAGCCGAGGTAATCGCCTATGCCATGGAGCAATGCGGATGCAGTGATCCTGAGAAAATCATCATGATTGGCGATCGCAAACATGATATAATCGGGGCTAAACGCAACGGTATGCAAAGCATTGGGGTTTTGTATGGGTATGGCGACCAACAGGAGCTTAACGAAGCTGGGGCAGACTATATAGCGGAATCCGTAGCAGATCTATCTGCACTGCTTGCCCGGTAACGGCTATTCTCCGATGAAGTTGGTGAATGGCCTGGAGTGGAACTGATTGCTGTGGTATTCCTCTTGCAGCCTGCCTTGGCGGATAATAAGCAGTCGGTCTGCCACCGAAAGAGAATCTGAGATATTCACCGCCAAAATAACCACCGCTATGTTTTTTTTCCGCAGCTTATTGATAAGGCTGATAAGGTGATGCCGCAGGTACATATCCGCACCAGAGAATGGTTGTAGACAAAATACAACCTTTGGATGGAGCAGATGCACCCGATGATAAATAAGATCATAAAGAGCAAGTGGGGGCAGACTGCTGATGTCATTGCTGTGGATGACTGCTCGTCCAATTACCGGGGCATATTCCTGCACTACGCTGCGCTTAATTCCCTTTCTTCGCCAATGGAACCGCAGTTTCTGATCCAGCAAAAAGCACAGGTTATCCAAATAGCTGAGCTCTGGAAAGAGCATGGTGTGTGTGGGATTGTCCCGAATGATGGCAACATCCCTTGCCACACTGTTCTTTCGTTTTGGAAAGCTTTTGCCACCTAGGAGTATTTTTCCCTGTAACGGTACCATTTCCCCATTTACCATCCGGATAATGTCCGGAAAGATGGTGTTGTTCATATCCAAGAGAACAACACACTCCCCTGGTGCAGCGGTAAAGCTGAGATCCTGTATCTGCTGGGTGGTTATATGGTGAAAACTCAGTGCTCCGTTGTCTCCGGCTTTGCTATGACCTATGGATTTACGTCCAAAATCCAAGGTATAGGGGTCTATGTTTTCATCCTTAAAGTCCTGTTTGTTCAGTATCCGCAGTATTCGGCCATTTTCCATAATGGCGGTGCGATGACAGATGGTAAACGCCTCTTGATGGTGGTTGCAGATATACAGAAAGGTGATGCCTTGAGCAGTGTAATGCCGCAGCAGCTGATGAAATTTGACAAGGTGCTCGGCGCTGATAAAGTTGCTGATATCCCGGATGACCACCAGCTTCACCCCAGTTACCACCGCTTTCACCAGTTCCACCACACACCGCTCGAAAAAGGACAGACTGGCCACATAATCCCCGGGGCTGATGGGAATATCCAGTTCAGCCATATACCCTTTTAGCTGGTTGCCCAATACACGGGGGTTTATCACCATCTTTTTAAAGCCACGGCGCAGCACAAATATGTTGTCCGCCACCGTGAGCCCTTCTACCAAACGGCTTCTTTCCTCTATCACCGAGATGCGGTTTAATCCCAAATTGCTGTGCTTGTAGTTGTTTACCAGCAGATCCTGGAGGTAAACATACCCGTAATGGATGGGGAGATTTTGGCACAACAGTTTGACCAGCGCATCCTGCCCATGGGCGTTTACACACAGCAGCCCCATAATCTCTCCTTTAAAGACATGCAGGCTTACAGTATCCAAAAGAGTAACCCCATCCTCCACCAAAGTAACCCGCTCTAGGCGCAATATCTCCTCTCTCACGGGTTGCTCTTCACCTCCTTGGTAATCAGCGGCAGGGTTATTTCCACATCGGTACCTATGTTAACAGTGCTGTAAATGGTAACGCCGTATTCTTCTCCAAAAAGGAGCTTGATGCGGTTTTTTACATTAACCAGGGCTATGCCTCCCTGCTGCTGGTTTTCTGTGGTAACATACTCATAAGATGGCGTGTTGAGGCTTTGTATTAACGCCTGCAACCGGTGAGGCTCCATGCCCATGCCTGTATCCGAAACGGTGATAATCAGCCGTGTAGAGGTTGCTTCTATACGTATGATCACCTCACCGTTACCCACTTTGCGCTCAATCCCGTGGTAGATGGCATTTTCAACAATGGGTTGCAGGGTAAGTTTGGGGAGCCGACACTGAAGTATCCTCTGTCTGTCCTCATCCTCACATACAATATGCAACTGCAGCCGCTGGCCAAATCGATACTGCTGGATAATATAGTAGTTCTCTATGTTGGTGAGCTCGTCCTCCAAGGTTGCCAAATTGTCCATGTTGGAGATGGTATACCGAAAAAAGGTTGCCAGGGCTTCGGTCATTTCCGCAACAGTATCAAGCCCTGCCACAAGCGCTTCGCCGCGTATCCCCTCCAACGTATTGTAGAGAAAGTGGGGATTTATCTGGTTTTGCAAAGCTAGGTATTGGGCTTGTCGCTTGGTGGCATTGAGTAGTTCATGTGTACTTAGGAATAGTTCCAGCTTTTGCAGTGCTTTTTCCACCTCCGGACTCACCGGATACCGCATGTCCATTACCCCGCTAACAGTATAGCCGGTGGCAAACAGCTGCAAAAGCTTGCTGGACTCCTTGTAAGGCTGCAAAACAAAGCGATACCCCGCATACAGCAGGGCTAACCAAAGCAAAAAGCCCAGAGCAGGCATCCAGATATTTTCTCCCGCAGACAGTGCAATCCACCCGGCTGCCATCACCAAGCTGGCTGACAAAACAGCAAAGGCTGCCATTAAAACAGATGCACGGTGAGATAAATACCGAATGCTCTTGGGCTTCATTGGGTTCCTCCATTTAAATCAGTTTAGGCGTATATTTTGCGAAATTCGTTGGGGCTGATTCCGGTATATTTTTTAAAGCTCTTGGTAAAGTGCTTCAGGTCACTGTAGCCTACCTCCCGGCAGACAGCAGCCACCGACAGGTTGGTTTCCCGCAAAAGCTCCTTGGCTTTGTTCATCCGCATCTCCAAGAGGTAATCCACAAAGTTCATACCACTTTCTTTTTTAAACAGTGCGCTGAAGTAGGAGGCATTGAACCCCACTACATTGCTCACCTCTTCCAAGGTGATGGGGGCACTGAAGTTTGCCTGTATGTACTGCTTTGCAATACGGATTGGTCTAGTATCTGCCTGCTTGCGCTCTTCAGCAATGGTAGAAATCGATTGCTCTATACACTGGGACAAGAAGGCAAACAATTTGTCTATATTTCCACAGCAATCCGCTCGCAGAGCAAACCGTTTTGCCCACTGGATATCTGTGGATTGTTCAGGCTGATGTTTGCGCAAAAGCAACAAAAACACGGAATATGCTTCACAGGCCAGATCAAACACTTCCATACCGGTAATCTGTTTATTGGCCAAAAACTGCTGCCGAACCCTTTCCACCGCGGCAACCGCTCCATTGATGTCCAATACTTCCAGGGCAGCGTCCATGTTTTTGCTGAATTCTGCCATCCAAAGCCCCTTTTGGGACTGTGGAAGAATTGCTGAAGGATTCTCGATTAGCTTATCGGTACCATCCAGCAGTCGCTGCGCTATGGCACAGCGAGCGGACTGAAGGGATACCCCTATAGCCCCTATCTCTTCCACCACTGTTCCAAGGCCCAGTGTTATTTCCAGCCCCTTAAGCATACCTTTTTGTATCAGCAATTCGTCTAAACAGTATTTTATTTGTTTGCGCAGGGTTGCTTTTTGATCGGCTGCAAAATTGAGCAATATGTAGACTACATTTTCCCGATGATATATCTCCATATCATAACAGCAGGGCGACAGGTTGCCCCGAAGTATTTTAACAGCTTTCTCCCAAAACAACTGTAACGCTGGATGATCTGCATCCCCAAAGAAAAAATCTGTTTTTACCATTGCCATCTGGAAACAGCCCGGTAAAATGCGATAATGATAATCTGTGTTTATAAAGGACAGCGTGGCACTTTCCAGGCAGGAGGGGTTTTGCAGCAAGTCCCGAAACAGATTGGCGCGCAACCGCTGGCTGTCGTTTTGCATACGGATTTTCAGCCGCTCTTCTTTAGTGATTTGATCCCGATTTTGCATATGTTTATCCCGCATTTTTTCCAGGGTATCCATAAGCTCATTTTTCTTGATAGGCTTTGCTAAATAATCCGACACCCCAAAGCGAATCGCGCTCTGGGCATATTCAAAATGGCGATAGCCACTTACAATTATAAATTCTATCTGGGGCTGCAACCGTCTGGCCTGTTCTATCAGCTCTAAACCTGTGCAGCCTGGCATACGTATATCGGTGATAATTAGATCCGGGTGCAAGGTATGGATTAGCTCCAAGGCTTCCTGCCCATTGCTTGCAGTACCCACAATTTCCATACCCAAGGCTTCCCAATCCACCAGATTACAAATTAGCTGACAGACTTTCGGTTCATCATCCGCAACAACAACCCTCATACCTAAATCCTCGCTTTCTGTCAGTCATACAATTCCCTCTATACTATAAAACAAATGCTACACAAGCACAATTGTGCAGAATAGCCAAATTCATTGGGTATTACTGCAAATCTACAAAGAAATAGTCGAAAAGATCTCAAATTACCCTACCTAAATCCAAAACTACACCCCTTACAGAACTGCCCAGGGAATGCTATACTTTTTTTACAGCATGTATCGGTTAATATGCAAAAGGGTGGAGCAATATGGTAGAAACTATTGTAAAAATGGAACATATTTTGAAATGCTTCCCCGGTGTACGGGCGCTGGACGATGTGTCGTTCTCTCTTAATGCAGGAGAGGTCATGGCGCTATTAGGGGAAAACGGTGCAGGAAAGTCCACACTCATGAAGATTCTCAGCGGCGTATACCAGCGGGATAGCGGAGATATTACCATTTTGGGACAGACTGTGGGTGATTTAACCCCCAAAAAGGCGCAGGAGCTTGGTGTGGCGATAATTCACCAGGAGCTCAACATGTGCGCCCATCTTACCGTGGCAGAAAATATATTTTTGGGCTGTGAGACAGTGCACTCGGGTGTACTTGCCAACAAAGATATGAACAAAGCTGCCGGTGAAATTTTACAACGGCTGAACATTGACATAGACCCTGAAGCTGTGGTAGGTGATTTGGCTATCTCCAAACAGCAGATGGTGGAAATCGCTAAGGCATTATCTAAAAATGCGAAAATTCTGATTATGGATGAGCCTACGTCAGCACTAACCTCCAAAGAAATTGACGATCTGTTTGTAATTATTCGGAAACTCAGAGATGATGGCCATGGTATTGTGTACATATCTCATCGCCTGGAAGAGCTACAGCACATAGTGGACAGAGTGACCATCATGCGAGATGGCAAGTTTATAACCCGCACCAACTTTTTCGACACCACTATGGCAGAAATCATCGCCAATATGGTTGGGCGAGAAATCACAGAAAAGTTCCCACGAATAGCTGTGCCCCGGGGCCGTAAAGTGTTGGAGGTAAAAAACCTCAACGCTGGCAAGATGGTGCGGGATGTGCACCTGGACATCTATGAGGGGGAAATTTTAGGAATTGCCGGGCTGATGGGCGCAGGACGTACCGAAACCACTCGGGCCATCTTTGGGGTTTTGCCCAAAGAGAGCGGCGAAATCCTTCTGGATGGGCGCGCTGTAGTTATCAACAAGCCTATGGATGCAATCCGTGCTGGAATTGTATTAGCGCCGGAAGACCGTAAGAAGGACGGCCTTTGCACAAAGCTGAGTATACGCGACAACATAGCCTTGCCCAACCTGGACATCCTGTGCAACCGCCTTGGGGTGGTGGAGCACAAAAAAGAAGCCAGCATGATTCATAAAAGCGTAGAAAACCTGAAGATTAAACTGGCCCACCCAGGTGTGGATGCCGGAAGCCTTTCTGGTGGTAACCAACAAAAGGTGGTTGTAGCCAAATGGCTGGCCAGAAACAGCAGGGTAGTTATCTTTGATGAACCTACCCGTGGCATCGATGTGGCGGCTAAGGTGGAAATCTACAATCTGATGAATGAACTGAAGCGGCAAGGGATCGGCGTGTGCTTTGTTTCCTCCGAAATGCCGGAAATTATGGGGATCAGTGATCGCATCGTGGTGATGTGCGACGGACGAATAACCGGTGAGATTATGGCAGAGGACGCAACCCAAA
>CAYNCW010000016.1:0-16453 GCA_964395635.1 uncultured Oscillospiraceae bacterium | reverse complement strand
AGTTTGATTCTGATTTTGTCTTTGACTGCCACTATTCGTCGCCTCCTTCATATTTCTGTTATTGGCGAACGATTTTCATTTGAACACTGTGCCGTGTGTTTCATAAAGTTTTCTTGAAAAAACCGGCTAAACTTATGCAGTTTATCCGGACTTCTCGTATCCTTTATATTGGACACACGGCTGCGTTGACACAAAAACTTTGCATCAATCACTGGCCAGTATGAAAAGTCGCCCGGTTTAAAATCGGACATACTCCACAGAAATTCCCCGCTACAATGCGGCAACCTCCTGCTTCAACGCATATCTTGTGCAGTCACGCCAAGATATAATACCAAATTTTCTGCTGGAGTGCAAGCTTTTTCGCAAAATTTCTTCAATTTATTTTGTCAGAGATCCACAAGGATTATACTTCCAGCCAAGCTACCATAAATTATTTTCATTTCTCTCTTTTTACTACCAACAATACGGTTTGCTAACAATTCCATGAACTTTTCCTATGTGTATAGTTTGTTGACAGCCCTTACCTCTTTTATTGTAGCGGAACAGCCCGGTATGGGTGCTAATACAATAGAGTGGTGCTTATTCTATATAAGGGAGATTTCATGCGTCATACAAGCCGAAAAACTACCTGTGCGCTCATCGCTGTTTTCGTTATGTTTGCAACACTTTTAACCTCCGCCACACCACTCACCGCCAAAGCCGACACATCCCTGGGAGACAGCGCTCAGTTGGGCAGCAGCTCACAGCTGGGTGCCAGCGCAGTACTTGGTAAAAGAACACTCAGCAGCTCTTTTAGCAGTATTTTTCAGTACAACTGCTTTGTGTTTAACAATTTTTCAAGTTCCCAGGGCGGAATGGAAGGTGCACTGGCTGTGGGCGCAAACGCCACCTTTACCGGACGTTCCGGTTTTGATGTGGTGGCCTTGGCCGGGGGGCGCAACATCCGCTTTTTTTCCGGGATACCTTATCAAAAGCTTCCCGGCGTACCGGCATTTATCGTCGGGGGGCAGGTATCTGGCAGCACCTGCAACGTATACGGCAGCTTTGCAGCTATTCGACAATCGTATGTAGACAGCAATGTAAAATTTCCTTTTGGCGCTACACCTTATGGAAAAACCCCTTATCCTGACAAGATTATTGATGCTTTTTTTGCAGATGCCTATCAAGAGGCTTTGTATATGAGTACTAGGCTGGCCGCAGCAAAGGGTGGTTCTGTTGCTATAGAGGATCTTTCTAAAAGTGCGGCGTTTGGAGATTTGCGCAATTTTGCCAACAACAAACTAATAGCCGATAAAACTGCGTTGGTTATCCATCTCACAGGTAAAAATACATCCTTGGTGGAAGCTGTGTCCCTTCCCCAAAAAGCAGAAATGTATGACTTTATTATTTTTAATATTCCTGCCGATACCATTAATTTTCGCTACGGCAATTTTTCTATAGAAAACAATCGGCTGGATGGGTATGCCTATCAGGGATTTGATGAAAACATCATATTAAAACAAATGGCAGAAAAGGTGGTGTGGAACTGCCCCAATGCCACCACCATTACTCTGCACACAACTGAGCTGGTTGGTTCTCTAATTGCGCCCAATGCCACAGTGTCGGGAACAGGCAGCCCCATAAACGGGACGCTAATCTGCCACAACGTTCAAGATAACGGCCTGTTGTTCCACAACTTTCCCCTGGTGCCATTTGACTGGTACGAGGTGGGTGAACCGGATGCTGGTGACACATCTGAGGATGCTGGGTTACCTGATGACGAGAGTGCTCCACCGGATCCCGACCCGCCTGCCGACAATTCTAAAGATTTTGAAGATGGCAGCTCTGGTTCACCGGGAACCGAGTCCCCTCCAGGTGAATTGGAGCGTCCTGATGACAGCAGCCCACCTGACCCCGAATTCCCACAGGATGAGTCAAGTGACTCTGACGACCAGTTTTCTTCCGGAGGGTATTCAGGTGGGGAGCCGGATAGCTGGGAGCCGTCTACCCCTGGGTGGGAGCCAGGGGAATGGTCTAGCAGCAGCACATCCTCCGGAACGGTGCTACCACCCAGCAGCTCTCTGCCGGATGGCGGTGGATATGATGCTGATAACCCTGGGGGAAGTGCCCACCAACCGGGCAGTAGCCCTAGTTCCGCCACCGATGATAGTGCTGTATCAGATGATGACAGCAGCACATCCTCCAGCAACGGTACCCCGCCGCAACAGCAGCCTGGGACTGAGCAGTCCACAGCCCTATCACAAAACAGCACTGTTATCAAAAGCTCATTGGATACCAGCCCTTCTCCACAAAGCGGGGTGCCGTATGCCAAAAAGGGCCTTGCCGAATATGCCAACCCCAGTACCGGTTGGGGTTTTGGGATGCCTGGGGCCATGCTCACCAGCATATTGCTTATCCTTGCAGGGAGCATTGCTATTAAAAAATAACTTTTCCATAGAATAGCACCGCTGTGCTGTAAAATGAGAAACAGAAGCCGAAAAACACTTCGGCTTCTGTCTGTTTTGTTATGCCTTTACTGTATCGCCTTTAAAGGCGTACTGGTTGTAGGGGCTTTTCTCATCTTTGAGAAGTGCATCGGCTACCTCTTGGTTTTCTTCCATAAAGTCTACCTCAGGAGCAAAGAAGCTGCGGCCCAACATTGCAGCTGCAAAATATTCCCGCCAGCTGCCATAGTCCTTGGTCCCCTGCTCAACAGCCCAGTTGATATACTGAAACATCTCTTCTTCACTTATGTATTCAAGGCCATAGCACCAGCGAGCCAAGGTTACTGTACGGTCATAATCCCATGCGCCGGTGGTGGTGATGGCCAGAAGCTCCTCTTCGGTGTAGCCGTATTCGTCTATAAGGGCACTCATAGCTGCATCGTAGGCATCCATTTCTTCTGCCAACAGATCCAGCTCCTCTTCATTGGTGAGCTGTTTGCCGCTGGCAATAGCCAGATATTCGTCATATCCATAATACTCTTCATCCAGAGACTTGCGGTGACCCTCTGCCTTAAGCCACTCCAGTGATTCGATGCTGCTGTCGTGGTCCACACAGTCCCAGCTTTCTTTGAGACCTTCCACATAATCATTTTTGTAAATACCCAGCATGCCTGACAGTGTGTCAAGACCGGTTCCGTCTCGGGTGGCAAGCACCGCTCCAAAGGTAAACAAACGCTTTTGTTCCGGTGTTACTTTTCCCTTGCCTGCCGAGCATCCTGAAAACACCAGGATAAACACCAAACAAAGGGCAGTCAGTGAACGCATTTTAAATCTCATTTTTTGTTATTACTCCTTACATTCTATTTTTCCCGCAAGCCATCGCTTTGGCGGCGAACATAGTCCACCACACCGATGTCCTTGCCATTGCGGCGATATATTCTGGGCACACGCTTGCCAATGAGGCAGACCTTTTCGTAGGCGATGGTTCCGCTCAAAGATGCCATCTCCTCAAACCCCAGGGAATTGTCCCCATCTTTACCTACTATGGTGACAGTATCCCCCTGGCTTACCTCAGGAATGTGTGTTACATCCAGCATCAACTGATCCATACACACACGGCCGATTACTTTGGCAAATTGCCCCCGCACCAGCACCCTTGCCTTGTTGGAAAGCTCCCGCTCATAGCCGTCGGCATAGCCAATAGATACAGTTGCCACCATGGTTTTGCGGTGTGCTGTGTAACAGCGACCGTAGCTTACAGTGGTGCCCTCCGGAATTTCTTTAACCATGGTAACGGTGGAATACAGTTCCATAGCGGGCTTGAGGTCAATTTTCCCTGCACAATCGGTGCTGGGGCTCAGGCCGTATAAGATAATACCCGGGCGCACCAAATCCATATGCATTTCCGGATAGCAGATGGTGCCTGCACTGTTGCAGCAGTGCCGCAGCGGATAGGTTATCCCCTTTTGTTCTAACTTTTCCAGCACCTCGCAAAAGAGGGTGTACTGCATATGGGTGTAGTTAAAGGATTCTTCTTCCTCTTCGTCAGCGCAGGCAAAGTGGGTGTAGATGCCGCCGGCATGAAACTGCTTCATGGCATGAACCTGGCAGATATCCTCCACTGCCTGTGGGGCAAAGCCATTGATAAGCACAAACCCCAATCGGGACATACCGGTATCTACTTTAATATGTATACCAATATCCACCCCTGCCTCCTGGGCTGCCTGGTGGAGCTGTTGGGCGTATTCCAAAGAGTAGATGGTTTGGGTAAGATTGTATTCATTGAGGATGGGAGCACATTCCGGTGGAGTAGCCCCAAATATCAGAATGGGATGAAAGATGCCCTGCATGCGCAAGGAGAGGGCTTCTTCTATATTAGAGACACCAAACCACTCCACCCCAAGCTGCACCATGGCGTCCACCACAAATTTATCGCCGTGGCCATAGGCATCGGCTTTCACCACCGCCATTATACCACAACCGGGGGACAGATGGTGGCGCACTGTACGAACATTGTGGGCAATGGCATCTAAATTAACAACCGCCCAACTTCTTTTCAGGTAATCGGTCACTTTTTTCTGCCTCTCCCTTCCCCGGTTTTTTGGCTGCGCAGCATGGTGATGGCCACCGAATTCACCAGTATGGAGGAGGAGAGCAAAATAGGCACCGCCAGTGTACCAATGGTCATGGCACAGATAAGGCCACCCACCAACAGCACAATACCAACAGCTAAGGTTATCCATCCAATCCTGTGCAATACACCCACTATGCGGCTGCTCCTCTCAAAGCAAAAATCTTCTGTAATCGTCTTAGTATACCACTTTTTGTTTAACAATTAAACGCATAATTTATAATTTACAGAAAGTTTCCATGCAAATACCCTGTTTTATCCAGGGCACTTGCCGTACAGAATCGAGTATATCAGGGATATTAAGCAATCTATTTTGCAGCTGGTTGGCAAACAACGGACAGCCCAAAGCCACCCTTACAGAACTAGCAACCTAGTTTGGTAGGGGCGGCCTTTGACTTTGTGATTTAATGGTTTTGTAGTATCAAGACAAGCTCTTAATTATGCCCTTGGTCAAAGCATCCACTTTATCAAAATTGGTGGCGGAAATATAATAGCCTTCCAGTTCGTCGTGAAGCTGTTTTGCTTCCGCCAGCAGAATTTCTGCCTGTCGAACCATCTGCACCATAGCTTTACGGTTAAAGGAGAGCCTCTTCTTTCCAGATTTCAGCTGATCGTTATCGGTAAAGCGCTGGCTGTTGACAATGCGGTATGGATCAATTTCCATAGAAAAGTCGTGGAACCGATTGGAGGTCATAAAGCCCAGTCTCAGTTCCGGAACAAACAGTTGCTCCAATTTGTCAAAGGGAGCCAATGGGCAATAGCAGCTGATAATATCGTATCCTGCTGCCAGAGCCTTTGTGCGAATGCTGTTGAGCAGCAGCCGGGAAACAGCCCCCATGTCGTCGTTGATTAGGTAGATTCTGTCGCACAACAGTTTTGCAGTTCCGGTGAATTTTGCCACACCTTTGTTGGTTACGGCGGTTAAAAACCGCACGCTTTCTTTTCCAGGGGTCTTTTTCACAGGGCGCAGTTCCCTTTCGGACAATCTGCCGCAATATCCTGCCAGCTTTGCGGTATCCACACAATCCAGCGCAATGCGGTATGTATCAGCGGCAAGGGATCCGGCGGCAGACAGGAACCGGCAGCAATGCTCATGGCATTTGGAACAATTTTGGGTCAGCTGCACAATCTCTTTTCTGCAGTCCCGGAGCATGGTTTCGTTCCAACACGAGGTAATATCCACCAGGCTTTCAAAGGCTCCGGGGTATTTAGGCTCGATTACATGGGAAAGGGTTCGTAATTCAATAAACCATCTTCCATCTATGCAATACAAAATACTATTTGTGTTTTTGCCCTAATCATCGTATACTATTGCTATTGCATTTTAAAAAGTCAGGGGTAGATAGATATGCGTACTGTTGAAAAAGTGGATCTGCTTATTAAAGGCGTACAGGTGTACAACAGCTATTTCAAAAAGTTTATTGCAGCGGATGTCTGGGTGAAGGATGGAAAGTTTTATTACGTGGATCAAAAGCGCCAAGAGGAGCTGGAGGCCGCAGAAGTGGTAGACGCCACCGGGCGCTATATGGTTCCCGGGCTTATTGATATCCATATGCATATTGAAAGCTCCATGATGACCCCCGCTGCTATCAGCGACCAGCTGGTGCGCTGCGGAATCACCACCATTGTATCCGAACCCCACGAAATGGCCAATGTCAGCGGCGTGGAAGGTATACTGGATATGATCAAGGCGGGAGAAAACAGCCCCATTGATATTTTATACGGCATCCCCAGCTGTGTTCCCTCCACCGCACCCGAGCTGGAAACCACCGGTGGAATCATGCGCTGTGAGGACATGGAGCGGCTTAAGCAAAACCCCGCTGTAGCCTGTGTAGGCGAGGTAATGAACTATCGCCAGGTTATAAAGGAAAACCACCTGGAGATCACCAAGTTTTTAAACAAGCTCCGCAAAGAGGAGCCCCTCTTCCCCATCGAGGGCCATTGCCCCGAGCTGGTGGATTTGGATCTGGCAAAGTTTTTGTATCTGGGCATCAACGGCGACCACACCGAACACACTATGGAAGAGCTGCGCCAACAGTTCCAAAACGGCATGTTTGTGGAAATTCAGGAAAAGATGCTCAGCAAAGAAGTGCTGGACTTTATTATGGAAAACAACCTGCAGGAGCATTTCTGTTTTGCCACCGATGATGTGATGGCAGATGTATTGTGTGAAGAAGGGCATTTGGATGCTCTGGTGCGCAATGCCATCAAGCTGGGGATGCCTGCCCAGCAGGCTATCTACAACGCCTCTTTCACTCCTGCCAGACGGATGAACCTGTTTGACCGGGGAACCATTGCCCCCGGCAAGCTGGCCGACTTTGTGTTGCTGGACAGTGTGGATGACTTTGCTGTATATGCAACCTACAAGGCGGGAAGCTGTGTGTATAACCGCCTTGCCCCGGTTGTTCCCACCCCTGCCGCCAGCTTCCCCGATTCCTATTACCACAGCATTCGTTTGGCTCAGCAAGGCCCCCAAGTGCTGGATGTAAAGGTGGATACCGCCGCTGAACAGGTAAAGGTGCGGGTGATGGAGGTGTGCGGCAAGACCACCAGAGTTGACCAGCGGGTGCAAACCTTACCGGTGAAGGACGGGCTGCTCCAGTGGGAAGGCTCCGACTGTATGCTGGCTCTGGTGTTTGAGCGGTATGGTATAAACGGGAATGTGGGCTATGGCCTGCTTTCCGGCGATTGCCACAAGCAGGGTGCTATTGCCACCAGCTGGGCACACGACTGCCACAACATTCTGGTGGTGGGCTCCAACAAAGAGGATATTCTGTGCGCCCTCAACCGGGTTATACAGATGCAGGGTGGCCTGGCAGTTGCCAACAACAACCAGGTGGTGGCCGAGCTGCAGCTGAATGTAGGCGGCATCCTCTCTGACCGACCAGCCACTGAGGTGGGGGCTGATCTGGCCAAGGTGAGACAAGCCATGTTGGAGCTGGGCTACAACCATTACGATCCCATTATGTCCTTCTGCACCATAACCCTGCCTGTTTGCCCCGCCCTTAAGCTTACCGATATGGGGCTGATTGATGTTACAACAGCAGAGGTGATTCCGCTGGTTGTGGACTAAAGTTTAGTAAGATATATGCTAGACATGGACAGCCAATGACCACCCTTTTTCATCATATAGGGGCGGCTTTGGCTGTCCACAATTTTAGTACAAGTGTTAACCGATGCGAAAATGCAGGTTGACAATAAAACGGTCCTGGGCTATACTACCCTCAGGAGGTGGGAAAATGCTGGAAGAACAAATACTCTATCTGCTGGAAAAAAACAAAGGCCAAACGGTTACTGGGGGCGAGCTGGCTAAGGAGCTATCGGTAAGCCGCACTGCTGTTTGGAAAGCCATTGGCAAGCTGCGGGAAAAAGGCAACCAAATCCAATCTTTGCCCAATAGTGGATACCGCCTGGATAAAACCAGCGATGGGTTGTCCCGCCAATATATACAGGATTTGCTTAAGACCCGGTACTTGGGTAAAGATTTGGTGGTGTTGGAGACAGTTTCCTCCACCAACCAGTACCTGAAAGAACAGCCTACCGGTTCAATTCCGGAGGGTTATGCCGTTATCGCCAACCAACAAACTCAGGGACGGGGTCGATTCGGACGCACCTTCTATTCCCCTGCCGGGTCGGGCATCTATCTCAGTCTGCTCTTAAGGCCCCCAATACCAATAAACGAGGTATCCTTTCTCACCATCTGCGCTGCTGTGGCGGTCAGCGATGCCATACAAGAGGTGTGTGGTATCCAGGTGGGTATTAAGTGGGTAAACGACCTTTTGTATCATGGTAAAAAACTGTGTGGCATTCTCACCGAAGCTTCTATTTCTGCCGAGATACAAGCCATTGACTACGCCATTGTAGGCATCGGGGTTAACCTGGGTGAAGTAGCCCCGGAGGTGGAGGATATTGCCACCTCTCTCTATGCTATCAGTGGCAGGCAGGGGCTGCGCAACCAGTTAATTGCCGAGATTTTAAACCAGTTTGAAAAGGTGTATCTTGGATTCACCCAAGAAGGAAAAAAGGCCCAGATACTCAGTGCATATGTAGAAAAGCTCTGCAATGTGGGCAAACCGGTGGAAATCTTGGCTCCTGATCGCAGCTACCAGGCGGTGATACAAGGAGTTGACCAAACCGGTGCACTGCTGGTGCAAACCCAAACCGGCGAAACCATTACAGTATCTACCGGAGAGATTAAACTATAAAAAACATACAGGAGTATTCTCTATGACGAAACAAACGCTATCTGTTGGGGATTTGTGCACCATCAGTATCTTTACCGCCTTAATTGCTATTTTGGCGCAGATACGCATTCCCATGCCCATGGGCGTGCCGCTCACCATGCAGACCTTTGCCATCTCCTTAGCGGGGCTGCTGCTGGGCTGCAAAAAAGCAGGGTGGGCCACCTTGCTGTATATACTGCTGGGGGCTTTTGGGCTGCCTGTGTTTGCAGGCTTCACCGGCGGATTTGGTATTGTTGTAGGCCCCACAGGCGGGTTTATTCTCTCCTTTCCCATCATGGCGCTGCTGATTGGTTGGGGTGGGGATAAAGGAACACGATTCTGGGTAACCTTTGGGCTTGTATCCGGTACCCTTGTGAATTTTTTATGCGGGATGCTGTACTACAGTGTCAGCACCGGCAGCCCTCTATCCAGGGCATTTATCGACTGTGTTCTAGTCTTTCTTCCCACCGCTGTTATCAAGGCGGTTGCTGCTGCAATGTTGAGCACCCAGATAAAGAAACGGAGGGTTTTGGCAGTATGAAGCTGCGGCCACACCATCTGCTGTGTACACAAGGATTTGGCGGCAAGGGCTATAGCGATGACTTTGTAGCCAACATGACCGCCATAACCCATACTCTGCGCACCCAAGAGGGCTTGGTGGTTTCGCTGGTGTTTTCTACCGACGACATCTGTAGCTGCTGCCCCAATAAGCTGGGGGAGGATCTATGCCGGGAAAACAGAAAGGTAAAGACCTTTGACCGCAAGGTGGCAGAGTATTTCGGCCTTAAAGAAACCGATTATGTTTACCAGGATATTGTGGCAGAAATACACGCAGGGATAACACCGGCTATGCTGGAGGATATCTGCACCGGATGCTCCGCGCCTGCCGTAAAAATATCCTGCAAGATGGGCAAGCGCCTATCTAACACAGGCATAACTTTGCCTATAACAAGGATACTAACCTATACTTACATTTTTAAAGGAGCCAGTATGAAAAAGGTGATCTTATTGGCAACCGGCGGTACAATTGCCTCTCTAAAAGAGGAAACCACCGCGCTGCAGCCGGCACTGTCCGCCCAAGAGCTGTTGTCCTTTGTGCCTCAGGTAAATAGCATCTGCACCCCATCTGCCAAGGATATTTTGTTTATGGATTCCTCCAACATTCAGCCGGAAGAATGGCAACATATTGCCCGCAAGGTATATGAGGCACTGGGCGAGTATGACGGAGTTGTGGTGACCCACGGCACCGATACCTTAGCCTATACCGCCTCCATGATGTCCTTTATGCTGCGGGGGCTGCGCAAACCGGTTATCTTTACCGGTGCCCAGCTGCCCATCTCGGACCTGATGTCCGATGGGCGCAAGAATTTGGAATCTGCCTTTGCAGCCGCGTCCTCGGGTGTTGCGGGTGTGTATGTGTTGTTTGACAACAAAATTATCAATGCCACCAGAGCCACCAAGCTGCGCACCATGGGGTTTGATGCCTTTGCCAGCATCAATGCACCCATAAGCGGCAGTGTGGATTCCAGAGGGATTTTGTTTGCCAGCCCCCAGCCACAAACCGGTCATATACAGCTGTGTGACCATGTGTGCCCGGATGTATTTTTGCTCAAGGTAATTCCTGGCACCAACCCCAAAATATTCGATCATATTGTGGATATGGGCTATCGGGGGATAGTCATCGAAGCCTTTGGGGTTGGCGGACTGCATTTTGTCCACCGCAATTTGGCGGACAAAATAGAGATGCTCTGCCAAAACAACATATCGGTGGTGATTATCAGCCAGTGCCTGTTCGATACCACCGACCTTTCAGTGTACGAGGTGGGCACCAAACTGCCCGGCTGTGTTATCAGTGGTCGGGACATGACCACCGAAGCCGCTGTCACCAAACTGATGTGGGTGTTAGGGCAAACCGAAAGCCCCACCGAAATTGCCGAAATGATGCGCACCTCCCTGTGTGGAGAAATCTGTTAATGCCTGTAGTGTAGCACTACAGGCCCAAAGGCACCAAATACCCAGTGCATTGGACATAGGCATTTAGTGCCTTTTTAATTTGGTTTTTCACCTGGGTTGTGGTATACTGTAGGAAATATTTTACAGTCAATAATATTATACAAAGGAGGAAAACACCATGCCTCGCATCTCTGAGTTTCAGCTGGTTGCCCGATTGGAACAGCCGGTGCTGAGCATCCAAAAGGTTACCAAGGTGGAGAACCTATCCAGATTGATTGGCGAAAGCTACACCAAAATCGCCGCTTACTTAACCGAGCTGGGTGAGCTTATGACCGATCTTCCCTTTGTTGCTTATTTCAACACCGATGTGCAAAACCTGCAAGTTGAAATTGGTTTTCCTATTGCAAAAGAGCTCCCTGCAAAGGGGGATATTGCCTATTCTGTTATCCCAGGGGGTAAAGTGGTGTTCTGTATGTACCAAGGGGCGTACGATAAGCTGGGGCCTGTGTATACCGAAATGGCCCAATGGATGGAGAAGTATGGCTTACAAGCAGATGGCAGCTCTTATGAATACTACTACAACGGCCCGGAGTACCCGGAGGCTTCCCTGCTAACCAAGGTGGTTATGCCCCTAAAGTAACGCTATACTACTAAATCTCCCCAAGGATGGCAAGGGTGTAGCCCTGCATTCCTTGGGGAGATTGTTGTTTTATAATGCAGCCAGCACTGTCTATCCCTGAGCCCCGCTGTCTGCCATTTGGCACATACCAACCTAGCCCTGTATGCTTTTTGGCTATACCGTCCACTCCAGCAGTCGGCTTAAAAACTGGCGCAGCTGTGGAGTTTGGGGGTTGGAAAACAGCTGGCTACTTTCCCCCGCTTCCAACAAGCTTCCGCCGGAGAGAAACACCGCTTGGTCACAGGCGTGGCGGGCAAACCCCATCTCGTGGGTGACTATGACATAGTCGATTCCCTCCTGCCGAAGCTCCCCTATCATGTTCAGCACCTCGGTGGTGTATTCGGGGTCAAGGGCGCTGGTGGGTTCATCCAACAGCAGCAGCTTTGGCTTTGGGGCAATGGCTCGGGCAATGGCAATACGCTGCTGCTGCCCGCCGGAAAGAGCCGCAGGTTTTTTCATGGCGTGCTCCAGCAGCCCAAACCGCTCCAGCAGATGTGTTGCCCGCACCTCTGCCTGGCGGGGAGTATATCCATGCACCTTAACTAGGGGCAATGTGATGTTTTGCATACCGGTCATATGCTTAAACAGCCCGCCCTGTTGAAACACAAACCCC
Organism: uncultured Oscillospiraceae bacterium; assembly: GCA_964395635.1. GTDB lineage: Bacteria > Bacillota > Clostridia > Oscillospirales > Ruminococcaceae > WRAV01. Next base: position 4,431 of record CAYNCW010000016.1, on the reverse strand, counting down.
ACCTGTCGCCTATAGTGGCTCATGGCAGCTTGGTTGGCGGTTATCTCTTCCCCATCCACCCAAACCTGTCCACTGGTGGGGGGCAGAAGTCCCCCAAGAATGCGCAGCAGGGTGGATTTTCCCCCACCGGATGGTCCAATGACGGACAACGTGTGGATATCCTGGGAGAAATCCATCTCCCGGAGAATCAGGCGGCCATCCTCAAACTGTTTGGATAAGCTTTTTAGCTCAATTTTCAAAGCGGAACCTCCTTTCCAGCTGCTGACTGATAAAGGAGATGGGCAAGGTCAGGCAGAGATACAATACCCCTAAAAATAGATAACACTCAAACAGCTGGAAGTTTAGCGCACTGATTTCCCGCATGGTTTGGGTTAGCTCAATCACCGCTATCATGGAAAGCAACGAGGAATCTTTAATAATGGAGGCAAATTGCCCGGTTAACGCTGGCAAGGTTCTGGCCACCAACTGAGGTAGCAGCACATACCGCAAAGATTGCAGCTTGGTGAATCCCACCGCCTTGGCCGCTTCCAGCTGGGCCTGTTCAATAGACAATAGGCTGCCTCGGATAATCTCGGAGATATAGGCTCCCTCGAATATAGAAAGAATCAGCACCCCTGCCACAAACCGATTTTCCACACCCCAGGCTGTACCCACGATGTAAAAAAACAGGTAAATCTGCATAATCAGCGGAGTGCCCCGGATGAATTTTACATAGATGGTACAAAGATACCGTACCGGCAAAAGCTTTGCGCTTTGTCCCGCCGCACTGGCAACACCGATGATAAGGCTCACCAGCAGGCTGGCCACACTCAATGAAACGGTCATAAAAAAGCCCTGCCAAATACGTACCCGAAAGCTGCCCAGAAACCGGAAATCAAAGGTGACGTTGATTTTGGACAGGGAATAGAACAAAAACCAAGCTATTAACCCAAACACTAGCAGCAGGTTAAACACCGCCTTGAAAGGCGGTGTTTTTTCTCCCTGTTTTGTAGTAAAAATAGTGAGTAGCTTCATATACACCTGCTTAGTCTACATCAAAGAACCATTTGAATTCCAGCGCCTGAAAAGCCGCCTTCTCCTCAGAGAGATACTTCTCGCTCAGTGCATCAAAACCGCCCTCCTGACTGTACTGGGCGATAAAAGCGTTGAGCTGCTCCAAAAGCTGGGTGTTGCCTTTTTTAACCGCCACACCCCAATATTCCAAATCTTGAAATGGGATAAACACAGCAGCGGTGGTTGCTTGGTTGTTTTGCCAGTTGCGGTAAATGGTGAGCTGGTCATATAAAAAGCCGTCAGCCTTGCCCTGGGCCACCTCAGTGACACAGGCGCTTTCATCAGCCAGGGCGACTATTTCTGCATTGGTTAAATGCTCCTGCGCATACAAATACCCGGTGGACCCGGTTTTCACTGCTATTTTTCTCCCCTGTTGATTGAGATCCTCCACCGATGTGATACCCGCATCCTTGTTGGCCAAAATGGCCAGCATTGCGTTGGCATACGGATTAGAAAAATCCACTACCTCTTTGCGCTGCTGGGTGATGGTCATAGAGGAGACCACCATATCTGCTTTACCGGTTTGTAGGGAGGGAATCAGGCCATCCCAGGCGGTATTTTCAATAACAACCTCTTTGCCTATAGATTCCCCAAAGGCTTTGGCAAAATCCACACTGACGCCGGTGGGGTTTCCGTCTGTATCCTTGGTTTCAAAGGGCGGATAGGCAAGCTCCATAGCCACCACCAGTTTCTCCCTTGCTGGTTGGGGTGTGGATTGCTCCTGTTTTTTTGCACATCCGGAAAACACTGCTATGCCTACCATAATTGCCAAGGCCAAGCTGATACGTTTTTTCATCCTAAAGCCTCCCAAGCCGTCTATTGTAACATTCCTGTTTGAAACGTTATCCCTATCATATAGCAAAATGGAACATTTGTAAAGGTAATCAGCAGCTTTATAAATAAGCAAAGCCCCGGGGATGAGTCAGGCGCCATCCCCAAGGCTATTTAAGTTACAGCATTGCTTTTAAAAAGGATTGGAGTCGCTGCGTTTTCGGTGCTTCCAGCATCTGGGTGGGTGTGCCTTCCTCAATAATGGTGCCTGCATCCATAAACACAATGCGATCGCTCACCTCGCGGGCAAAGCCGATTTCATGGGTGACAATCAGCATGGTCATCTTTTTCTTGGCCAGCTCTCGAATGACCGACAACACCTCGCCGGTAATTTCGGGATCTAAGGCGGAGGTTGGCTCATCAAACAGCATCAGTTTTGGGTTAAGTGCCAAGGCTCTGGCAATGGCTACCCGTTGCTTCTGCCCGCCGGACAGCTGGGACGGATATTGATCTGCCTTGTCCGATAAGCCTACTGCTTGCAGCAGCTCTTTGCCCTTTGCAATCACCTCTTGGGCAGGTTGCTTGCGCACCTTAATACCGGTAACGGTGATGTTCTGCAAACAGGTTAGGTGAGGGAACAGGTTAAAGTGTTGAAACACCATAGCGGTTTTGCTGCGGACATCCCGCAGTTCCCGCTCCCGGAGATAATGAACATGCCCTTTTGCATCGGTGGTGGCAACCTCTTGACCATCCAGCACAATTCTGCCGGACTGAATAAGCTCCAGCTGGTTGACACAGCGCAGCAAGGTGCTTTTTCCCGCACCGGAGGATCCGATGATAGAGACGGTTTCCCCTTCCTTAACCCGCAAATCCACCCCGTCCACAACCTTGTTGTGGTCAAATAGCTTGACAATACCTTCCATTTCCAGTGTATACATGGTTATGCCACACCTCCCTGCTCATGCCGGGAAAAGCGTTTTTCCAAAGCTCGAGAAAGAAAGGTAAGCACCATGGTCAGCACCAGATAGATAGCGGCTGCACCAGCAAAGGCTATGGGGTTCACATCCCGGTTGGCAGCATCCTTTGCGCTTTTCAAAAGCTCCGGCACTGCTATGGCCGCAACCAGTGCAGTATCCTTCACCAAAGTGATCACCTCGTTGGAAACCGGGGGCAAGATCCGCTTAATCACCTGGGGCAGAATCACCAGCTGCATGGTTTGCCTTTTTGTATAGCCCAGGGACACACAGGCCTCGAACTGACCCTTATCGATAGACTGAATCCCTGCACGGTAAATCTCTGCAAAGTAGGCAGCATAGTTGAGCACAAAGGTGAGTATCGCCGAAGGAAACCGATCCAGCACGATGGGGGTAAATAGCGGCAACGCGTAGTAGACAAAAAATAGTTGCAGCATAAGGGGCGTTCCCCGAAACAGCCAAACATAGACTGTGGATGCACCCTTAAGCAGCCAATTTTTGGACATGGCACCCATCGCCACCGGTAACCCCAAGGGCAGCGCCAGAACCAAGGTAAGTATAAAAATTTTCAGCGTCTCAATGGTTCCATTTAACAACGCCGGCAGGATGCGTACAATATATTCCATATGCCATCTCCGCAGAGCAGATTCTTTTGCTATTCTTAGCAGGTATACCTACATTTAATCCCTTATTGCTTAATAACGATATCCTTGCCAAACCATTTCTCAGATATGTTTGCTGCTGTGCCTTCGGCAACCAGGGCGTCTATGGCCTCCTGTACCTTTTGGGTCAGCTGTGTATCTTCTTTTCGGAAACCTACTGCGTAGAAGTCGTCGCCAAAGTCCACTGCTGCCACGGTTAAGGATTTTTCCCGCTTTGCATTTTTGTACATGCCCAGCACTTCATCCACAATCATAGCCTGAATGCGACCAGCATCCATGTCCATAATCACTTCATCGTAGGTATTGTATTCGTGGATTTCATCCAGTTCACTGAAGATGGCGTGTTGCTGCACAACCTCAAGTGCGGCGCTCTTTGCCTGGGTGCCGATGGTCAGTCCCTTTAGGTCCTCCAGGGTGTTTACTTCCACACCGGGAACGGTCATTACAATAATGCGGTTGTTGAGGTACCCTCTTGTTAAAGACATACTCTCCTGGCGTTCTGGAGTGATGGACATGCCGTTCCAGATGCAGTCAATCTTTTTGGTGGAAAGCTCCATCTCCTTGGCCGACCACTCAATGGGCTGGAACTTGGGTGTTACGCCAAGCTTTTCGCACACCGCGGTTGCCAAATCGATGTCGAACCCTATCAGGTTATCGGCTTCATCTCGAAAACCCATGGGCGCAAAGGTATCGTCCAAACCGATAATCAGCTCACCTTTGTTGGCAATATACTCCCAACCACCAGCCTCTTCTGCCGATTGCTGAGGTGCCTCTTGGGAGGATACGGCTGCTTCTTGAGAGGATACGGCTGCTTCGGTGGGCTGTTGGCTCTGTGTCTGGCTATTATTACCCTGGCACCCTGTTAGCACAATAAAGCAAGAAAGCAGAACTATGCCCATTAATTTTTTCATAATCCTATCTCCTATTCTAAAATTTGGTAGCTTACATACAGCTTAGATATCATAACATAC
>CAYNCW010000015.1:0-16732 GCA_964395635.1 uncultured Oscillospiraceae bacterium | reverse complement strand
GCCTGTTATCCGCCTGACTAGTTTTTCTTCCTAGTCAGTGGGAAACATCCTGGCAAATCTGTTGGCCATTGGAATGGGTGTCTAGTATTCGTTTTGGTTCCCCCTACAAATTTGTGAGGTGACATTATGAGTTTTTGCGCATCAGAACATTTCAGCTGTTGTTCCCACTGTGGAGGTTGCGGCAGTGAACACTGTTTCCGCGGCCCTAGGGGCCCAGAAGGACCTCGCGGTCCAATAGGGCCTACCGGGTTTTCCGGTCCAACCGGCCCAAGAGGAGCCACCGGCCCCACTGGCGCAACCGGACCCACCGGTCCTATCGGATTCCCCGGCCCAACCGGCCCAACAGGAGCTACCGGCCCAGTGGGCCCCACAGGGGTTACAGGCCCCGCTGGAGCAACTGGCGCCACCGGCGCTGTAGGTGCAACCGGCGCAACCGGAGCCACTGGCGCAACCGGAGCCACTGGCGCAACCGGGGCCATTGGCGCAACTGGAGCCACCGGTGCAACCGGAGCCACGGGCGCAACCGGTGCCACTGGCATTGCTGCTCTGGCTTCCTTTGGCAACTTTGTATCCACCGGTGTACAGGTGGTGGCTGCTGGGGATCCCGTTGTACTCAATGCAGCGGTAACTACATCTGCAGGGCTTACCTTTGTGCCCCCCACCACCGAAGTGGTCATTCAAAATGCCGGTGTATATGAAATTGACTACAAAGTGCTGACCACTGTTGCTGTGGGAGCATCCATCGGTATCTTTATCAATGGAGTTTTGGTACCGAACAGTGCGGTTACTGTAGTGGTGGGAGCAGGAGAATACTCTGGCACCATCATTCAAGCCTTGGCACCCGGCGACACTGTCAGTATTGCTGTGCTTGGCGGAGCAGTTACACTGTCGCCCGGTAGCAGTGCCTTCCTGACTATCTTGCAGATAGCCTAATTTAACCTGCCAAAAAAAATCTCGGCTTTGGCCGGGATTTTTTTTGCTGTAATCGCTCACTGGTAGAGTCCCCCACAGTAGGCTCCCACCAACTACCATAAGCAATCGCTGCATACTAAAAGTAGCCTTATTTAAGAAATGAATTGTATACAAAAAAAGGAAGCTTTAGGATACGCTCATAAACAGTTGTTAAGCGTTGCATATACGGGAGAAATTGTGTATAATACAGGTAAAATGTTAGAAGCCAGCAGGTGGTATACATCTGCTGTTTCAGGAGTATTCATGCAATTTTTATTGGCTTTTTTAGAAGGCATTATCACCTTTATTTCCCCCTGTATGCTGCCTATGCTGCCGGTGTATGTATTTTACTTTGCCTCAGATGTAGGCAATGGCCGCAAAACCTTACAAAATGCCATTGGATTTGTTCTTGGCTTCACCGCTGTGTTTGTATCTTTGGGTGCTTTTGCAGGGGCTTTGGGTGGCTTTCTCATACGGTATCAGTCCACGGTAAACATTGTGGCGGGTCTTTTTATTATTTTGTTAGGCCTGAGCTACACAGAGCTGCTTCCCATACCGCTACTACAGGTCAGCCGACGGTTGGAGATGGACCCTAAGAAACTGCGCAATCTAACCTTTTTCTCTTCTGTATTGTTTGGCGTTGTGTTTTCTGTGGGATGGACGCCTTGTGTAGGAGCGTTTTTAGGGACAGCGCTGATGATGGCCGCTTCTTCGGGTCAACACCAAGCCGGTATTGTAATGCTGTTGTGCTACTCTTTGGGTTTGGGGATTCCCTTTATCGCTTCAGCTTTGCTGATAAACCGGCTAAAAGCTACTTTTGACTGGATTAAACGACAGTACCGCATACTCAATTTGTGCAGTGGAATATTTCTGATACTTATAGGCATCGGGATTATGACAGGATGGATGGGGCGGATATTGTCTGCCCTGAGCTTTAACATCATTGGGAGGTAAATATGATCAATAAAAAGAACTTAGGCATTGCTGCTGGGGCTGTGTTGGTGCTGATTGGTGCCATAGCTTTCTTTGCAGTATCCGGTAACAATAAAGGACTGGTGGCATCGTCGGTGAACATGTCTACTGCTGAAATGCGAAAAGAAGCGCTGACAATACCCGACTGTCAGGCTCAGGATGTACAGGGAAACATGATTTCCTTAACCCAATTCACCGGCAAGCCTATGGTTATTAATTTTTGGGGGGCATCCAACCCATTTTCCCAAACTGAGCTGCCTGGGTTTGAAGATACATACACTTCCCAAACTGGGGATCAAGTAGAATTTGTCATGATAAACCTAACCAGCACCAAGGGAGAGAGCATTGACGCTGCACAGGACTATATTACCCAAAACGGCTTTACCTTTCCGGTATATTTTGATGTGAACAAATCTGTAGAAAAAGCATTTGGCATTCGCTCAGCACCCACCACAGTATTTGTGGATAAGCAAGGAACCATTGTGGGTGTGGTGGAAGGTGCACTGTCAGAAGAATCATTGCTGAGAGGCATATCCCTAATCACCCAATAAGGGCTCAGTGGTACGCACAAAGGTCTTGGAATGGCTCCAAGCATAGAAATCGGGAGGATGTAGTTTTGGATAAACGTGCTATCCAACTGGCAGATCTGCTGGAAATAAAGCAGCTACAAGAGATGCAAGATAGCTGTGCAAATATAACCGGGCTGACCATTGTGCTGTTGGATCCCGGTGGATATTCTATTATAAAGCCAAGCAACAGCCGGGGCTTTTATGGATTTCTACATAGCAATAGCCAATACTTTAAGCTGCTTTTGGGGCTTCACCGCCGTTTGTGTGGGGAACATCTTGAGTCCGGAAAAACCGCAAGGCTGCGCTGCCCTTATTCTGGGCAGATGCTGGCCTCAGTGCCGATTTTTTACCAGGGGGAATACCTGGCCAGTTGGCTTATCGGACATACCCAGGTAGAACCTACCGCTCCGGATGTCTTTCATCATGCTGCCGAAGTAACTGGAATGCAACTGTCCGAACTGGAAGCAATTGCAGCATTGTCTCCTACAGACACACAGCTGCACTACAATACAGTCATCACTTTTATTGAAAAGCTAACCTCGTCTATGATCAATCTGGCTGGGGTTGGTTATACTATGGTTCAAAACAACCAGAATCTAGTGGAGATTACCGAACAGCTTGATTCCACCGCCCAAATGCTCACCAAATTTACCAACTCCGCAGATGTGGGGATGTTTGTTACCGATTTCTTTACTGGAGAAATATTACAGGCCAACGAGTACTTCGCCCGGGTTGTGGGAAAAACGGTGGGGGAGATGATTGGTAACCCCTGCTGGAATGCATTTTATCCCGGCCAGGATATGTTTTGCGCCCACTGCCCCCACCATCAATTGCTGGATGAACGGGGACATCCCGGTAAACCCATTGTGCTGGAGCGCCAGTTTTCTGTAGATCAACAAATTTGGATGCGGTATACCCACCAGGCTATCTACTGGGTGGATGGACGTTTGGCCCATATGGTGACATTTATTGATATTACCAGCATTATCAAAATGCAACAGCAGCTGGAGCGGTTGGCATTTTATGATAGGGACTTGCAGTTGCCCAATGCCCTAAAGCTGGAGCAGGATCTGCAAACAATGAGCTCTGAGGAAAAACAGAACATCTGCATTATCTGCTTTGACATTGTATCCTTTCGCACAATTAACGATGTATACAGCCGCAACACAGGCGATGCCTTACTCAAAGAGATAACCAACTGGGCATTGGATATCTGGGAAACCCATTGTGGGCTCTACCGGGTAGAAGGTGATGAATTTGCCCTCTGCGTAAGAGCCCAAGACACTGCTATGGTTATGGAGCTGGCTCAAAAAATTGAAGGCAGGTTTGAAGAGCCTTGGGTCTTTCAGGTGGATGGCGAAATGATCCATATATTCTGCAACATCTCCATCGGGGTAATCAATTTAAAGGATCGCCTAAGCGACAACGAAGAAATTTTAAGCATTATTGAACGCACATTGTCCAGCGTCCGCAAAGACGGGGGCATTGTTGTGTATGATGAGGCTATGGATCAACAGTATAAAGAACATCTCCGCCTTGAGCTAAGCCTAAAAAGCTGTGTGAAGGACGGTATGCGTGGTTTTTCAGTATATTATCAGCCCATTGTGGACACCATCACCGGTGCCTGGTGTTCATTAGAAGCGCTTTGCCGATGGGAGAGCCCCGAATGTGGCATGGTTTCTCCCATTGTATTTATACATGAAGCGGAGCAATTGGGACTTATCGGCACAATCGGTCGATGGGTATTGGAACAAGCTCTTTCTCAGTGCAAAAAGTGGGGATTGGACAAACTGGATCAGTTTATCCTAGATGTAAACCTTTCCCCAGCCCAGATTACCGACGATTCGCTGGTTAACATCATTGTAGACCTGCTGGAAGAATACGATTTTCCCGGTGAAAAACTGAGCCTGGAGATAACCGAAAGCACCGAAATGAACTTTACAAACCACACTATGAGCGCTATCGAGCGACTCCGCAACGCCAAGGTGATTATGGCGCTGGATGATTTCGGTACAGGGTATTCCTCCTTCAATAATCTAAAAAACCTCCCGGTGAGCATATTAAAAACCGAGCGGGCATTTATAGAAAACATTGAAAACGAAAGCTATTTACAGTACCTATTTTATGTTATGGTGCAGCTTGCCCATGCTGCAGATATGAAAATTATTGCAGAAGGGGTGGAGACTGAAGAGCAGCTGCGGATTGTACTCAACAATGGGGTGGATTTTTTGCAGGGGTACTACTTCAGCAAACCCCTGTCTGCGCAAGATATGGAGAGCCAACTCCACAAGTTCTCCAATGCAACCCACATAGTCCAGACCATTGCCAATGAGCGGATCTGCACCGGCCAGATAACCGACACCGAAAACAGAATCACCATTTCTCCCACACTCTATAAGCTGCTTATATCCTGTATGCAGATACTGCTTTCTCCTATTCAAACCGACGATGCCGTTCATCGGACATTGGCTATGGTGGGTGAAAAGTTTGAGGTAAGCAGAGTTTATGTATTCTGGCGCAAATTAAACGGCCGCTATTCCAGCACCCATGAATGGTGTGCTCCCAGTATACAATCCCAAAAGGACTTCTTGGCAAATCTATATCTACCGGACTTCTATGCCAGCTGGGTTCCACTGCTGGAGCAGGACAATATAATTTTGGCATCGGATGTGAACAATTTACCGGAGGACATCTGCAGGGTTATGCAGATGCAGGACATCAAGGCCACACTGGTTATACCGGTGTGGAATGGCGGAGTTTTGGCGGGCTTTGTGGGGTTTGACGACTGTGTCAACAACCGATCCTGGACGCCGGAAGAGGTGATAATGCTGCGCAACCTATGCATGCTCATCTCCAATGTTGTGGCCAGGGTGGAGCTGCAGAATCAAGTAGAGCGGCAGGAAACCTTAATGCGGTCGGTGCTCAATTCAATGAACACCCCCATCTATGTTTCGGATCCCGACAGCCACGAGATTGTGTTTGCCAACAACTACATCACCAATACCTTTGGCCAGGTAGAGGGTAAAAAGTGCTATCAGGTGCTTCAATCAAAAGAAGCGCCCTGCGATTTTTGCAAGGTGCCCTGGCTTAGAGAAAATCCCTCCGCTACCCAATGCAGCTGGGAGTTTTACAACAAGGTCAGCGAGCGGCATTACAAAATATACGATACTTTTGTCAGCTGGGTGGAAGGCCGCCAGATGCACCTGGAATATGCATTTGACATTACCCAGCTCAAAAACTACCGAGATAAGCTGGAGGTGTATACCTCCACCGACATCTTCACAAATACCCACAACCGCGGTACCTTGTTGACCCAGTTGCGAGAAAGTTTGCGGGATACCGCGGCTAGCCGACAGCGCCTTGCTATCTGTATGGTGCAGCTGCATGAGCTAAAATACTTTAACGAAAACTTTGGGTACGCCGAAGGGGATAAGCTAATTCTAAACACAGTGGCCAAGCTAAAAGAATACATCGGAGACAGGGATTTGATAGGGCGGTATAACGGCGACGAGTTTGTTATAGGATTACACGGCTGCACAGTGGAACAAGCTAGGGAAAAGGTGGAAAAGGCGCTGGAGAAGCTGGATAAAGAAAACCAGGATGCCCCACATCCATACAGCTTTCGCTATGGGTTGGTGGCCAGCGGCGAGCTTACGTATGAGGAAGGGATACCACACCTAAAGCGTCTGTTGGAAATAGCCCGCCAGCGTATAGTGGTGCAGGAGTAGGCCGTTGCGGTATCCAAGCCAGGTGAGATCCAGGCGATCCCAACTAGCTATGATGTTTAGCAAATTGGCATTTAAAAACCCTTCTGTTGTAGGTATCCTCTACAACAGAAGGGTTTTAAGTTTGCAGTAAGCGCCCTGGTTCACTGGGTTTTTTGTGCATACTTAAAATAAATCTTACCGGCGAAGGGAGAAATTTCAATCCCGGTTACACCACTTGCTATAGCATAATAGGTGGTTTCGTTATATACCGGCAGTATAACTGAGTCGGATAATAACAAATTTTCCGCCTGCACGTATTTCTTCACCATACCAGACAAATCCTCCTGACTGTGAATTTCCCGCAGCAAATCATCATACAGCAGGTTATAGTAGCCAAAGTAGTTTTGCCGGGATTCGGAGGTAAACACCCCCAACAAGGTAGAAATACTGGGGCTGGCAGGGGAAAAAGGCATCAGGAGCATCTGGTAATCCCCGCTATGGAGCTTTTGTTCAATTTCTTGTGGTGTAATGGGTTGCAGGTTGATATAAGCCCCCAAATGCTTTTGCCAGCTCTGTTGTGCAATCCCCATATAGGTGGCATGAGAATCGGTATCCGGCAGATAAAAGGTTACTGGTGGCAGCGAATCCAGTTCAGAGGATTCCAGCCCCAAGCCATACAGGTAAGCACCCCGCTGGGGGTTCAATGCTATGGGGGATACCCCATCTGCCAGATGACGATAGGATTTTTCCAAAACCCGCATAGCGGGGGGAACAAATACCGAGGTAGTTTGAAGATTATCGGTGAGCTGGTCGCTGAACAAGCTGCGGTCAAAGGTGTGGGCCAATCCCTGACGAACCAGTGCATTGCCAAACACCGAATCGGACTGATTAAATACAATACACCAGGTGGTTTTGTCATAAGCCTGGATTTGCTGGGTGCGGCTTTGTAGGGATTCCAGCTGGGAATAGGGGGCTATTACCAAATCGCTTTTTTTATCTCTAAACAGCTGGGTAGTATTTTCCCGCCCAATATACACCACCACGCCACTAGCCAATGTTGGTGTATCAGAGATATAGCTTTCGCTGCTTTGGAGAACGATGGAGCGTGAATTGTCCCAGGAGCTTAGGGAAAATGGACCGTTTCCAGCCAAAAATTTCTTCTCCAGCCCATATCGCCCTCGAGACTCTGTGAAAAACCCCCGGTTACAGGGCATGGCAGCACTGGAGGCAACAAGCTCCAAAAAGAAGGGATCCGGTTGCTCTAGTTGAAATACCAGTGTATGGGCATCCACAGCAGCCACACCCAAATGTGCAACCGACATGTTGCCGCTGAGTACCTGCTGGGCATTCTTCAGGTTGAAAAAGTCTGTGGCATAGGGGGAGGGGGCCTGAGGGTTAAACATCCGCTGAAATGCAAACACAAAGTCGTCTGCGGTAACCGGTTTGCCTGTGTCCCACATGGCATCTTGCCGCAGCTGGAATGTGTAACTGCATGTGTCCTGGGATACAGTGTACCCCGTCGCCACCCCCGGCAATAAATCGCCCTGGGGATTTTGCACCAAAAGCCCTTCAAACAGATTGTCTATCAGCATCCGGGAGGAAGTATCGGTGGCAAACTGGGGATCCAAACTGGTGACCGGATAGGGTATATCATATCGAAATACCGCGTCGGTGGCTTTGTTGGCGCACCCCGGCAGGTATAAAAAGGCAGCAATTGTTAGGGTTAACAAAAGCAAACTGCGTATTTTCATAATTCCAATGTCCTTATAGGCAGAATATACTGTGCTATAGCTCTATTATACGTTATTTTTCGACAATAAAAAAGCTATAGTTCCATATGTTTTAAGAATATTCACTTTTTGCCTATAGTATTTTTAGATATCAAAAAAGCGCAGCATTATTTTACCACGCTTTCGGCTATTTTTAGCCCAATTCACCGTTGTTTTTTAAAACCGCATATTTTAAAATGGCTATTAAGGTCTTGGCATCCTTGATCTCCCCACAAAGGCACAGCTCCACCGCTTTGTCCAGCGGAATCTTTTCTACAGTGAGAAATTCATCGGGATCCAGTCGTTGCTGTGAGGGCTGGAGGTCCTTGGCGAGAAAAAGATACAAAATCTCGGTGATATATCCGGGGGTTGGATAAACCTCCCCAAACGGCCGATACTCTTTGGCGGTAAATCCGGTTTCCTCCTCCAGCTCCCGCAATCCACACACAGCCGGATCCTCACCTTTTTCCAGCTTACCAGCGGGCAGCTCCAGCAGCACCTGTTTGTAAGGATATCGAAACTGGCGCACAAACAAGATATTGTCCGCATTATCCAGCGCCAGCACAGTAACCCCGCCGCCATGCTCCACCACTTCCCGGGATGCGGTAGCGCCGTTTTCCAGCTGAACTGTATCCAGCTTGAGGTTGATGATTTTACCTTGATACAGGGTTTTTGATGAGATGGTTTTTTCAAAGTGATTCATGGATAAGCCCTTTCTACTGCGAAAATTTTAGGTTTGTCTCTGGGGATAACACAAGCCGTAAAGCTCATATGATGGTACCGGAGCAAAACTACGAACCAATAAAGGAGGTGGGATTTTGCTGGAATCCTTCTATACACATCCACCGCTGTATGATGATCTCTGCGACGCCATAGCAACCCTGAGAAAAGCCTACCCCGATCTCAAAACCTTTCCCATTGGCAAAAGCGTGTTGGGCAGGGAGATAAACGCTCTGTGTATCGGCAATCCTATGAATGCAACTGTTTTCTTTGGTGCCACCCATGGCTTGGAGTGGCTAACCACATTGCTGCTAATGCATTTTTGCCAGGATCTTTTGGAGGGGATGAAGGAGGGAAAAAAGGTATCGGATATTGACGTGCGCAAGGCGATGCAGAGCAGATCCCTGGTGATTATCCCCTGCCTGAACCCCGACGGTGTGCAGATTTCCCTTACCGGCCAGAAAGGGGCTGGTATACTGGGAGACTTTGTAGAGGAGGTGTGTGGCGGCAACTATGACAAGTGGCAGGCGAATGCCCATGGCGTAGACATCAACCATAATTTTGACGCAGGCTGGTGTATCCTAAAAGAGATGGAGATCAAAAGCGGGATCGACCGACCTGCACCAACCCGGTACGGCGGACCACATCCCAACAGCGAACCCGAAACCAATGCAGCAACCACCTTTTGCATGACCTACCAGCCCCGCACCTTGTATTCCTTCCACTCTCAAGGGGAAGAAATCTTTTATAAATACGGCAAAAACACCCCCCAGCGCAGTCAGCTTATGGCGCAAATATTGGCATCCTCCAGTGGATACAAAATTATTGCGCCCGAGGGGCTCAATTCCCATGGTGGGCTGAAGGATTGGTTCATACAGCGCTTTCGCCGCCCGGGTTTCACCATTGAAATCGGGCTGGGAAAAAACCCCCTGCCTGTAACCCAGTTGGACTCTATATACCCAAAGCTTCAAGAAATGATGATTATCGATACATTATTGTGAGGTAAGGCGGCGGTGGGACAAATAGGTTTCCAGTATAATGGAAGCAGCAACAGCATCCACAACATTTTTTCGTTTTTTTCCTCGGGTATCGGTTGCATTTAGGTAATTGTGGGCGGAAACGGTGGTGCTGCGCTCATCCCATAACACCACCGGCAGCCCGGTAGCAGCTTCTAGATCCTTAGCAAAGGCAGCACATTTTTCGGCTCGTTCTCCCACTGTGTTGTTCATATTTTTGGGATACCCCACCACAATCTGCTCAGCCCGGTGTTCCTTGGCTGCCTGTGTTACCTTTTGTAGCAGAGCTTCCGGCTGTTTTTCGTGAATAACCCCGGCGGGTGAGGCCAGCAGTTCGGTGGCGTCGCATATGGCTAGCCCGGTGCGGGCATCGCCAAGATCTACGGCTAGTATTTTCAAAGGATATGCCTCCCTGTGTTGTGTAAAAAATCCGATTGTATATCCTGTTGCCTGGCCGGTTTATAGCCTCCGGCCGGGCAAGTGGTTTTTGCAGCTATAGCCATATTCTATAGTTTGACCTGCAAAGCTGTGCTACATGCAAAACCGCAGATGGCTATCATCTCCAACATACTGTACTGTGGGTTTGCATCTATCGTCAAACATAATGTGAGACACCCCGGTATTGGGAGACCAAGGCACCGATGCCAGATCCTTTAACGGCAGATTCATGGCATAACACAGATAACAGCGGATGGCTGCACCATGGGAGACCGCTGCAATCACCTGGTCTTGATGAGCGGACACCAGGTTGCCAATGGCCTCCACCATACGATTGTATACCTGGATAAGGGGTTCCCCACCGCCAACCCCCTGAAACAAATCAGGTTGCTCCACAAATTGGCGAAACTCCTCCGGATACAGAAAATGTAGGTCCTCAAACCGCTGGTTTTCAAAAGCTCCACCGTCTACCTCGATAATCTCGGGACAGAGTATTGGCTGCTTGTTGCGAGAGGAAGCCACGGCCTCGGCAGTTTCAAATGCCCGGGTGAGGGGGCTGGCATACACAGCGCTAAGGGGAATGGCCCGCATACGTTGTTTTAGCTGTTGGCATTGGGTTTTGCCGGTTTCGGTAAGAAGGGAATCAATGCGGCCCTGAAACCGCTTCTCCACATTGCCCTGGGCTTCGGCATGGCGTATAAGGTAAAGGCTGGTCATGGGAATTGCTCCTTTTAAGTTATTACACGTGGCAACTACATATGGGATAATCTAATGGAAATCGCCACGGTACTATTTTTGTTTTTTGGCCGTGCAAAGCCACATAGCCCACATTCATCCAGTGTAATGCCTTCTGCTGAATGCCTGCTTTTATCTGCCAGAGGAATATGTGTTGAAAAACAGTTCTGGCTGGGGTATACTAAAGGGTGTGTTTTGTCCAAACCCGGCACTTTCTGTCGGTTAGGAAAAATAATTTTTTATTGGATAAGGAGGGAAAATCAGTCCCTGCCACATGGGTATGTGGCAAGTCAGTCGCAAGATCCTGACTTAAAATCAAACTACGAAAGGAAACTAAATAATGAACACAAAAAACACCCGCAGACTGGTAGTCTGCGCCATGGTGGCGGCTTTGTACACAACTTTGTGTGTAGCCACTGCCCCCATTAGTTATGGAATGATCCAAATCCGCAGCGCTGAAGCGCTAACGCTATTGCCCATTTTTTCGCCGGTGCTTATCTGGGGGGTAACCCTGGGATGTGCCCTTTCCAATCTGGTTGGTTTTATGACCGGGGCCAATATCCTTGGCTTTTTGGACATTCTATTTGGAACTGCTGCCACCCTGTGTGGGGCCTGGATGACCTGGAAACTGCGCAATGTGCGCACAGGTAAACTGCCCATAGCAGCTGCTATTCCTCCGGTGCTGGTCAACGCGTTGGTGATTGGGCTGGAGCTAATGTGGCTTGAAACCAATGCATTTGTTATGCCGGTATTTCTCATCAATGCATTGTATGTTGGCCTGGGACAGGCCATAGCCTGTTTTGGCCTGGGAATCCCCTTAACTGTGATTTTAGAGCGCACCGGGCTTGCCCGCCGCTACCTGCAAAATCAGGAGGGTTCCCCCAATAGCGGTGATGACAATACCCAAGTGGGGTAAGCCCATATCATTGTACATCACCTTACATAAAAACACAACGGTGGTTTTCTGTTAAGAGTTGTCCTTTCACCTTATGATTTGCCTTATCATAGTATAAAGTAGGTGAAAAATTCCCAAACAGGAGGCTGCTTTATGGATACAATTATTTGGTTTATGTTATGTCTTTTGGCGTCCATAGGCCTAGTACAGGTTATTCAGTGGATAAAATGTGCAGGGCGACAATCCAGACGCCAGATCTGGGGGTATTATGTAGCGCCACTGCCCACCGACACCGGGGAGCTGGAAGTGAAACTGCGCCGGTGCTTGGATTTGCGAAGCTGGGGGCAGATAAACGGGCCGCTAATTTTGTTCCCGGAACGGGAGCTGGATTCGGAAGCCAAGTTTATCTGCGATAAGCTGCTAAAAGGCGTTTCCGGTGTATTTGTATGTTACCCCGGAGAGCTGGAATCCACCATTGAAAGCTTTGTGCGTATTCGTGGGGAATACTAGCAGTTTAAGGTATACATAATCTGGGTCGGCAACAAAAGTCCGCCAAGGCAAACGGAATATACCATTTTACCTTGGCGGGCGGCGAGACCCTGCCCCACAGCTTGGGAAAAAAACAGCAAAAAGGAGGACAAGCTCGTTGGAAAAACAGCTACAAACCCTGGAAGGTACAGTGGATTCGATGGTGTATGCCAACGAAGATACCGGCTTTACCGTGTTCGCACTGGATGCGGGAGACGAGCTTGTGACAGCGGTGGGAGAGATTCCCGGCATTGCAGTGGGAGAAGAGGTTGTGTTAACCGGTTACTACACATCCCACCCCACCTATGGGCATCAGTTTAAGGTGCAGATTTACGAGCGTAAGCTGCCTGCAACTGCTGCTGCCATCCGCAAATATCTATCCTCCGGCGTAATCAAAGGCATTGGCCCCAAAACTGCAGTTGCCATTGTAGACCGCTTTGGGGAGGATACCCTCAAGATAATTGAGCGCACTCCGGAAAAGCTGGCGGAAATCCGGGGGCTTTCCATGAAAAAAGCCCTGGAAATCGCCGAACAATACCGGAATATTTTCGGTATTCGCACAGTGATGCTCTATCTCTCCAAATATGGAATTGAACCGGCCGCCGCCATACGGGTTTGGAAACAGTGGGGCCTGTTAACCACCGAAGTGATTGAGCGAGACCCTTACCAGCTCTGCTGCGAAATGGTGGGGGTTCCCTTTGCCCAGGCAGACGACATCGCCTTAAGTCAGGGCATGGACCCCACCGATCCCCGGAGGTTAAGGGCGGGGATTGTCCATATTCTCACCCACAACCTCAGCAACGGCCACACCTGTTTGCCCAAAAACAAGCTGCTTTCCACCGGGGCCGGACTGTTGGAAGCGGATAGCTGTCTGCTGGAGGAGGTTCTTTGCACCGGTGTGCAGGAAGGGGATCTTATCTGCGACACCATAAGCGGCACAGAATATGTCTACCTGCCCCCACTTTATGAAGCCGAAACCTATATTGCCGGACGGCTGGGGTTAATGACTGGCACCGCATCTCCGGAAAAAAAAGACTATCAAACCGAAATTGACCAACTGGAACAAAGACTGGGTATTCACT
Source organism: uncultured Oscillospiraceae bacterium (assembly GCA_964395635.1). GTDB lineage: Bacteria > Bacillota > Clostridia > Oscillospirales > Ruminococcaceae > WRAV01. The sequence continues at coordinate 3,350 of CAYNCW010000015.1, read as the reverse complement.
ATGCCCAGCACCAACGCAAGGCCATCCAAATGGCGCTGCAAAACAATTGCTTCATCCTAACAGGTGGCCCTGGCACTGGAAAAACCACCACTCTTAACGCTATATTGGAACTGCTGGAGCAGTCGGGGGAGAAGGTGGCACTGGCTGCCCCCACCGGCCGTGCAGCCAAACGCATGAGCGAGGTTACCGGCAGGGATGCCAAAACCATCCACCGGCTGCTGGAGGTGGATTTCAGGGACGAAAACGACAAGCATCGGTTTAAACGGGATGAGAAAAACCCGCTGCGCCAATCCACAATAATTTTAGACGAGGTTTCCATGGTGGACACCCGGCTGCTTCACAGCTTGATGAAGGCGCTGCGCCTTAGCTGTCGCCTGATTCTGGTGGGGGATCCGGATCAGCTGCCGTCGGTGGGCCCGGGGAATATCCTCAGGGATCTCATAGAGTCGGATGTGGTGCCCACCGTACATTTACATGAGATTTTTCGCCAGGCAAAGCAAAGCCTGATTGTAGCAAGCGCCCACCAGATTGTAAAAGGAGAAACCCCGGATTTGGCCACCCGGGACAGCGATTTTTTCTTCTTGCGTCAACCCTCGTACCAGTCCACCGCGCAGACAGTGGTGGATTTGTGCACCAAACGGCTGGTAAAAGCCTACGACTACTCGCCCCTGTGGGACATCCAGGTGCTTGCCCCTAGCCGGGTGGGTGCACTGGGTACCATGGAACTCAATCGTCTGTTGCAAAAAAGCCTGAACCCCCCAGCACAGGGCAAGATTGATTACCAATTTGGCAGTATCACCCTTCGGGAGCAGGACAAGGTAATGCAGGTGCGCAATAACTACGACATTGTCTGGAAGCGGGATGACGGTGTGTCTGGAACCGGGGTGTTTAACGGGGATATTGGAATAATTGAGATGATAGACCGCCCCAGCCAGACCATTTTGATCCGATATGACGACAAGGTGGCGGAATACAGCTTTGAAATGGCGGGGGAGATAGAACACGCCTACGCCATCACCATCCACAAAAGCCAGGGCAGTGAATTTGAAGCGGTGATACTCCCCCTGATGAACTATCATCAAAAGCTGTATTACCGCAACATCCTCTACACCGGTGTAACCCGAGCAAAGCGGCTTTTGATTATGCTGGGGCAACCGGAAACTGTGAGCAGAATGGTAGCCAACCACCGCAAGGTGCTGCGGTACACCAATCTTGCCACCTTCTTAACCGATGCGGTGATACACAGTGACCAAACAGGATTTCCCCCGTTTGCTCTGCCCCAGGATAGGGAGGAGATCCCCTTCCCACAAGGTGCGCCATTGCCCCACACTCCCCCCCAACCGGAAGAATTGCTGGAAGATTGGGAAGCACCAACCCCCAGATATCACAAAGAGCTGGAGGAGTAAGGAATGTATAGCTTTTGGCAGAGAATTTTGGCAATATTCTTTCCCAAAACCTGTGTGCTGTGCGGCAAAATTGTGGAGTGGGATGCGCTTTGGTGCGGCAAATGTTCCCTGCCCATAGTCTCGGGGGATACCCCTCATCCATTTGGGGAAGCCTCCAACTTTACCAGTTGGGCTGCGCCATTTTATTATCAGGGGGATGTTCGCAAAGGGGTTTTGCGCCTAAAGCAGCGGCAGGATATGCGGCTGGTGAGATTTTTAGCCGAATATATGGCGGAAACCACCCGCAAACGTTTTTCTCAAGTGGACTTTGACCGAATTGTAGAGGTACCCCAGTCCCCCAGTCGTCAGAGGGAGATAGGATACAACCACGCCGCAGTTTTGGCCCAGGGTATGTCGGAACAGATGGGGATTCTGTGGGAGCCGGAAATCCTTACCCGAATCCAGACTTCTCGGGATCAGCACGCCCTAAACCGGGAAGAACGAATGGAGAATGCACAGAAATCCTACCAAATATCACAACCCCAAAAAGCCAAAGGGCAAACCATATTGCTGGTGGACGATGTTTTCACCACAGGTGCCACAGCAAATGCCTGTGCCGGATGCCTTATACAGGCTGGGGCAGAGGCAGTGTATGTTGTAACAGCCACCACCACCAAGGAAAAATACATATAAAAACCAGGCACTACAAATAGCGAAATTTTGCGACTGCAACCGCATGTTGAAAAATGTCATAAAAATGCGTATACTACCATATATAAGATAGAGAAAAATCATTTACGGTCTGGAAAATGTTGATCGCTTTTATATAAGAATGGACGGGATGAAGAGTGGCATCACTTGATATCGGCATCGATTTGGGAACATCCACAGTGGTGGGGGCGGACTCGGTTAGAGGTATTGTATTGCGGGAACCTGCGGTGATAGCGGTGGATACCCGCAGTGGCAAGGTGCGCAGCATTGGCACCGACGTATATAAAATGATTGGCCGCACACCCGGCCATATCCAGGTTATTCGCCCGCTGGAAGGCGGGGTTATTTCCGATTACCACATGACCGAAGTGCTTATGAGATATCTGCTGCAAAAAATGTGCTCCAATGCTTTGGTCAAGCCCCGCTTGGCAATCTGTGTACCGGGCGGTATCACCGGCGTAGAATCCCAAGCGGTGGTAAAAGCGGCAGTTGCAGCCGGAGCCAGAAATGTTTACCTGATTGAGGAACCGGTGGCGGCAGCCATTGGTGCAGGTGTTGACATATCTCGCCCCAATGGCAATCTCATTGTGGATATTGGCGGCGGCACCACCGATATTGCTGTTCTTTCTTTAAACGGCATTGTCTGTAAAACATCGCTAAAAACTGCGGGAAATGAATTTGATCAAATATTGATGAAGTATATCCGCAGCACATACAACCTGCTTATTGGCGAAAAAACCGCTGAACAGATCAAACAGGAAATCGGCACAGTAATCGAAAACAGCGAAAATTGTTTTATGGATGTAAAAGGCCGGGATTTACTCAGTGGTATGCCCAAAAAGATACTGGTGGAACGCAAGGAAACCTGTCAGGTGTTACAGGATGCCGCCATGACCATTGTCCGAGCAGTGCAGGGTGTGCTGGAACGTACACCACCTGAGCTTGTGGGAGATATTCAAAAAAACGGCCTAATACTCACAGGTGGTGGTGCTCTGTTGGATGGATTGTGTCCATTATTGGAAAAAAACACTAAGGTTTCTGCCCAAATTGCAGAAAATCCCCAAGACTGTGTGGCATTGGGAACCGGAAAGAGTTTTCAATACCTAGATAAGTTATTTGATGGTTTCCTCCACATGTCCACCCATCGGCATTAATGCAAAAAATTGAAAAATTGTAAGCGTAAAATCCACCAAAAGCTCCAAACTTTCGCGGTGATAATTCATGCACAGTCGGCAACAATACTAGTGCGGTGAT